>JAUZOM010000263.1 GCA_030706465.1 Bacteroidota bacterium
ATTAAAAGCAAGTGGGAAATACCTACTTTTCGTCGATAAGCGTTCCATATTAAACCAGGGGCTATGGAATATGGAAAGCAAGAGCTTTCCTTTTAGCTGCGACGAAGCGGGACGCTTCGCCGAACGTTGGGCGGCACAAGATACGGCGAACGGGGATTCTGGGATTAAATGCAATTGATAAAGATATATTTATTCGGTATAGAACACCAGAATGTAGTTGTGGAAGATACTATTGGTCTACAATAAGAGATTTTGAACTTAGTACTTCATTGATAGGAGATTTTGCTGGCAGAGTATTGAACCTGTCAGATATGTATTTTGAATTTATGTATAATAAAACGACCTATCAATATTGGTATGACCAGCATTACAATGAAGATGGCACACCCAAATAATAAGAAAAATGAATAAAATAAAGATTATATTATTATGTCTACTACCTCTGTTGACCATACAAGGTCAACAGAGTGCAGAGCATAGAGGAAAGAAAATATATATTGATAAAACAAAAATTGATTTGGCTTCGTGGTTGTCATTTCATAACTGGACTTTGAACTTTAAAGGATATAATCATTCACTAAGTATACTTCCTGATAGTAATGGGGTTTCGTCTGAAGTATGGAAATTTATCAAGTACCCATCACCAATATATAATAGGAATATAGTAGAAAGTACAGTTATGAACATTGGTTTTTATCCAGATAATAGTTTTATTCTTGAACAGCCGATAACCGGACTAAATCAAAAACAAATTAATGAGTTCTGTAGGTGGCAAAGCAATGATATTTACCGGAATAAACGAACTTACAGAATACCAACCTATGATGACTACCTGTTGAATTTTGATAATTCTGTTTTTCGAAAGGATAAATATCCAAATATTGCCGAGATATGCTTAAAAGACAATCGATTATTAGTTATACGGTTGGATTTAAAGTCGAAAATCATACAAATTATTGATTCGATTAGTAATACTCATAAACCCGTACTTAATTACGGTGTTCGATTAGTTGCTGATGAAACGGCAAATGGAGTTTTTAATGGTGATAACTGCTGCCAAGATGGAAGGCTTGAAATGGACAAAACGGATTCCACTGCTGACAGGCGTTTTGGACTGTTTACAGACGAAAGAGATGGCAAAACATATAGAACAATCAAGATTGGAAAACATACATGGATGGCAGAAAATCTTGCTTATATTCCGAACCTAAAGAAAGGTTTTTGGGAGTTTCATAAAAGCCTCAATTATTCATATCTATTTGGTGTATTTTATGATTGGGAAACAGCTAAGTTGGCTTGTCCTAAGGGTTGGCATTTACCATCAAAGGCAGACTATGAAGATTTAGTAAATCTCTATCCAAATACTTTTGACGCATATCGCGATTTAATCATTTCCGGGAGTTCTGGATTTTCAATAGTTTATGCTGGCAATGAAAATTTCACTTCTTTCTGGACTTCAACCGAGTGTGATAAGAATTTATCAATTGGTATAACCTTTGGCGGATCTTTTTCAAGGAATAAAGATGTGAAATTCGCAAAAGGTCGAAAGAATTTTAATTTGTCCGTAAGATGTTTGAAAGATGAGTAATTGGGATCGAGAAACCGGTATATAATCTCTCCGGCACGACGGGTATCTTCTCACGAATATGAAGAATGGAGAGCTCAGTTTCACCAATATAAGAATCAAGGACTATATACCAAGAGTGGTTTAGATTGGATACAGAGAATTAATGGTTGGGGAACCCAAGCAGGAATTTATGATCAATACAATCCTGTATACTCGCCTCAATGTTGGGACTTTGTATATAGAATTCCAAAAATATGGTAAATATTAATCGATGTGCGTAATTACTATTTCAAATATTAATATTTTTTTTAGCAAAATGATATATATAAAATATTTATTGCCGAATGTCTTTGCATTTTTATTCTGTTGTCTGTATGCACAAACAGAATCAACAAAAAGTAAAAATAGTGCATCTATGACATGTGCTCAATGTGACTCATTGTATAACCAGATTTGTCCTGAAAACATATATGGACATCCTGAAGAGGAAGCAGGATTCCCTGGAGGGTTCAGTGAACTCTTTAATTTTATTCGAAAGAATCTACAATATCCTCGTGAATGCAGAGAACAAGGTATTCAAGGACGTGTGATAGTAGAGTTTATCATTAATGAGTCAGGGAAAATTAGTTGTTTGTATGTTCGTAAATCTTCACATCCTGCATTAGACAAAGAAGCACTTCGGATTGTCAAACTGATGCCGGATTGGAAGCCAGCCTCAAACAACAAAGTCCCATGTAAGGCATGTTTCACTTTGCCGATTATTTTTAAGTTGTAAGTTCATGTTGGTAATGTATCAGAAGTGTTGGTAAGCAAATAATACATTGATTACCAAGTCTATACGGATGTGTTTCCCCTGTCCTTCCGGATATGTAATTAGGAGAAATAAATTGACGTAGGTTGCTGGGTCCCGATAGCTATCGGGATGTTATCCCAGCTTCTTGTATTAGAAGGATTTGCAATCCGGCGATATAAATATCAGTTCTGATAGGATGGTAATTACCAAAAAAGAACAACATCAGGTCCTGATTTCGTTTCCGTAAAAGCATAGCTTTGGCGATTTAACGGCTTCGGAAGCAACCAGCTCCTAACCTGGACAAGTCCGGACCAAAAAAGGCAGAACGCAACAGACGCAAATTTGCACAAATCGAAGATGCCGATTTATCGGTATAAAGACTGAAATTTCTTAGAATTTTGTAGTCCTTTACATGGCTGATATTTAGATGTACGGTTATTGTGCAAAAAAATACTCCAAATTGAGAGATAAGATACTAAATAGCAAATTAATTGCAAGTCCCGCTCTTTTTGATAATTCTTCATCCTTTATTTTCAACAACTTATTTTACTGCGAAACGTTGATTCCTAAAAAGGAAGCACCGTCTGCTGCGTTAAAATCTGAGGAATGGGATTCAGGATTATTCCACCAATAAGCAGTAACCTGATTTTAGGTATTTACATCAGAAATAAGCAGTATAAGTATAAAATTGTAAATTTAACTAAACTTTAACTGCTATAAAAAGGTTGTATAATAATCATTAAGCTTTCTTCTTCTCCGTTAAGATCAATCAGGATGATCAACGGCCTTTTTTCGTATCGAAAAAATGATATATCGGATTGGAATAACAGTTTTACAGAATTGTTTAATAGTTAGATTCGTCACCGAGATACAGCAAAAATAAATCATGTCGTTCGATAAAAGGGAAAGAAAGTTTGTGTTTATTCTTTTATAGATACGGCATTATGCAGTTTTACCTGCTTAATGAATTCAGAAGAATTGGCAAGTTGAACCAATTCGATACTGTAACTAAAAACGGGATATTGACAGGCTCCAAAACACTGCCGGGGGAATGTTGATATCAACTTAAGTAAACCATGGGAAAACAACTACTACCTTTTTCAGGATTGAGAGGCAGCATTTTTTTAATGTTACTTTTTATGGGCTTATCCGGGCTGGAGAATCGGGTGGCAGCGCAAACCGCTGCTTTTACGGTTGCTTCCACCACGGGTAATTGTTCTCCCGCCACCCTGAACTTTACCGATACATCTACCGGAGCTACTTCCTGGTTATGGGATTTCGGCGATTCGAACGCCTCAACCGCACAAAGTCCTTCGAAACTCTTCTCTTCCCCGGGAACCTATACCGTAACCCTGACTATTAACGGGGGTGGCAGCCCAGAGTTAGTTGCGACCCAACAGGTGCCAGTGTATCCCGCTCCCCAGCCAACCATTCCTTTATCAGTGCAGGGGTGTGCTCCGTTTTCGGGATCTCTGACGGCCGTATGTCCGCCTGTCACCATAGCTTCCTATTCTATTAATTCTTCGTTGGTGGGTGGAATAACCGGTGGAAATGTGACCGGTTATAAATGGGAATTTTCAGGCTCACTGGCTACCCAACTAACCAGTACGCCTGTTTGTAATCTAACCAATGTGCCGGCGGGAACGTACGATGTTACGCTTACCGCAACGGATGAATTCGGATGTTCAGGCTCAATTTTCAAGCCCGGAGCTATTGTCGTTAGTACGACCCCGGCAATCAATGACCTCTCTACCAGTATTTGCAGTAACAGTACTTTTCATGTTACGCCTGCCAATATTACGGATGGAGTTGTTCCGTCCGGAACCACCTACAGTTGGATTGCCCCTTCCGGATCGGGGTTTACCGGTGGTGACGCCAGCAGTGGTAGTCCAACCGGTATAGCTGGTACGTTGGTTAATGTTACGGATGCTCCGGTACAGGCCGTTTATACCGTAACCCCCGCTTCGGGCAACTGCACCGGTCCGGCATTTAATGTAACTGTTACGGTTAATCCAACGCCTTCAGTTAGTGCTACCCCAACATCACAAACTATCTGTAGTGGTTCCACCTCCAATATCGGCCTGTCCACCACCATAACCGGTGCAACAGTTACTTACTCTTGGACAGCAGCCCTGAGCAGTGGTACCGCCACCGGCTTCACGGACGGCAGCGGTTCAACGATAGCCCAGACCCTGATTAATACGACCAACTCGCCGGCTGTTGTGCGGTATACGATCACCCCGGC
>JAUZOM010000264.1 GCA_030706465.1 Bacteroidota bacterium
GACTGCTCTTTTAACCTTCATCAAATGAGCAGTGGGAAATTCAGCTTGCTGATCTCATGCGTAAACTCAAAACGTCCAACTTAATCACTGAACGGGTGATTAGAGTAAAATGGCAATGGCTTTTTTTACGACTTCACATGCCAGACTTGTAAATTCCCGGTTATATAAAAGCATCTTTCAGTTCATTGAAATTATGCACAACCGGAACGGGGAGTCCTTGTAACCTTTCATAGGTATGATGGCCGTGTGCGATCAAAACACAGTGTGTACCGATAGCCTGGGCTACTTCAAGATCATGTTCGGTATCTCCGATCATACATGTCTTTTCCAGAATTAACTTCTGTTCTGCCAACATTTTTTTAGCCATGTGTATCTTGCCGCCTCCCAGGATATTCTCTATACCATAGGCTGCCTCAAAGAATTGATCGAGCCCATGGATTGCAAGCGATTCTTTCAGCCGGTTTTGCTCCAGGGCCGATACCACAATTTGTTTAAAAGAATGTGATTTAAAGTATTTGAGCGTTTCAAAAGTGTTTGGATGAAGGGGAGAACTATTGAATAACGCGTCATAGTTTGCCATAAATTCCACCGATATATCGTCAAAGCTTTCTCTGGTGAAATCCCACCCCAAAGCTTCATAATACCTTTTAACAGGAAAGGTAAAGTGCTTATAATAAAAATCACGGGTGACCATTGACATCTTGCGATGGGCGAGCATCCTGTTCATGGCTGTCAAGCAGATCTCGACATCATCCAATAATGTACCGTTCCAATCCCATAGCAGGGTGTCTATTGAAGAAAAATTTTGTAATTTGTTCATGATAAACAGCGAAAGTTATTTCTTATACTTTACAAATCAGCTATCTTTGCATCATAAATTTTAATTCATATGATTCAGCGAATTCAAAGTCTCTATCTCTTTTTGGCCGCAGTAGCACTTGGGCTGGTTTTCTTTTTTCCGCTTGCAAATTTAAGCAACATTCAGGATTTAGTTATCTTTAAAATCACCGGTTTTTCCAAGTTCAGCGTTCTGGAGAATATCCCGACGTGGCCTTTAATCATAATGAATGTTGTAACGCTATTGCTTACCCTGATCATCATCGGATTATATAAAAAAAGGCCGCTTCAGGTCCGGCTTACCCGCATAGCCCTGATGCTGAATGTTATATTTATAGCGCTCATGTATTTTGTATACGGCGATCATTTGGCAAAACAAATCAAGATGGACATCAACTATGAAATTGGGTCGCTGTTTCCGATCATCTCCATGATCTTTCAAATTTTGGCAATGTATGCCATCAACAAAGACGAAAGATTGATCAAATCTGTCGACCGTATCCGGTAAGCTATTATACCATCTTCCTTTCCAGTTCAAGGACTTCCATATTTTGAATCTTGCTGCCGTCGATTTCGAGGCGGATCACAGTTATTACGTGATGAAATCCGGATACACCGGCAGCTCCCGGGTTGATGTGCAGCAGCTTTTCTTTGGGTTGGTACTTAACCTTAAGAATGTGTGAATGTCCACACACCAGGATTCCCGGCTGGTGGACGCTGATCATTTCCTTAACCAGTTCCGAGTAAGAGTGAGCGGTTCCCGCAATATGGGTCATGATCACCTTCACCGCTTCTGTGGTGAAGGATTGCGTCAGGGGATAGGTCAGCCTGGTCTCCGCGTTGTCAATATTGCCATAAACAGCCTTAAGCGGTTTAAAGGCCGCCAATTCAAAAGCCGTCTTCAGGTTGCCGATATCACCGGCATGCCATATTTCGTCGACTTCTGAAAAAAACTCAAATATCCTGGGATGGATATATCCGTGTGTGTCCGACAGAATTCCTATGCGGGTCATGAAAAGGGAGCTTAGATTTCGCGGATGGTTTTTGTTTGAATCCAACCCGAATTTCCATTTGCAATCCGAACTTCTTTCCAATCACCGATCCTATCCATCACCGTCACTTTTGTTCCTTCGTGGACCACAAATACATCCACACTCTTGTCATCGGGTGAACTCTTAACGCTTGCCGATGCCTCCATGACGATTGCCTCATCAGGGTTAAGAGCATTGTGATGTGTATCGGCAGCCAGTATCATTCCAGTGATGGCTGCAATCAAAAAGAGCATTGCAAAATAAAAAGAAGTTATACGTACGCCACGTCTTCTGGCAAGAAAATAGATAGCCAGTAAAATCCAGAAGATACTGAACAAGGTCAGACTTGTTTTGGCAAAACCGTCTGGTGAGAAAATATTTCGGGCACTATTCCACCAGCGGATATAAAAGAGGACCGGAACCGGTTCAATTTTATCCACGAGACGGGTATTGGCTAAACGGATATTGTGGGTGATATCGTCATCGGCCGGAGCCAGCTTATGTGCCTTCTCATAATAGAGGATCGCCATAGGCATGTTTCCCAATTTGAAATAGGCATTGCCGAGATTGTAAAATAATACGGGCGAAGCAAAACCAGCCTGAGAGAGTTTCTCATAAAGAGCCGCAGCATGGTCATAATGACCGGCATAATAAGCCCTGTTTGCATCCGAAGCCTGTTGCTCCGGTGTTACAGCCCAAAGATACATGGGTAATATCATTGCCACCAGCAAGCATATCTTTCTCATTGTATTCATCTTCTGTAACTTATTTAGGTTTATTTTCAATAGTGGTGATCAAGGTAACGGCTGAATCGTAAACCTGCTGCAAATCACTGGCTTTCCCTGCTTGTGCAAATCGGGCAAATTCACAATGTTCCAGCATCTTGATTAATTCATCAACCACGCTCTCCGATACATTCTTTTGGAGCAGGGTCTCTCTTACGGTTTCCATTGAGAGTTCAGCACGTTGGATGTAGAACTTGTCACTCAGATAATTCCACAATGCCTGAGAAACTTCTTCATAAAACAGATCACTGTTCTTATCCACCAGGAATGACTTGGCTTTTGACATCCGCTTACGCGCCATCCTTGTTGCCCGCCTGTTTTTCATCAAGGCAGCATCACGCCGTTTCTTGAGCTCGTTTTTCATCAGGATCAAGAGTGTGGCAAAGAGCAAAGCGGGTAAGATGAGCCAGATCCAGAACAGGGGAGACTTATAGAAATATTCACCCGCCATCTTTAACTTCGGATCGCCTTGCTTGATAAAGTGGATATCACTATCGCGTAACGTCAGGTCTTGACTGCCACTGGATGTATACATTTTCCCTTCACCCTTGCTTACATTGAAAGTGTAAGCAGGAGAGGTCTGGGTAATATAACGGTGTTGATCCAGGTCATAGAAAGTAAAACTGATCGGTTTAATCGTAAACTTTCCGGGGTTTCTGGGAATCAGAATATATTCGAACGATTTGGTACCTGCAATCCCCCCGCTTGAGGTTGAGACGTTGTCAGATATTTTGGGATCGTAAACTTCAAAGTCTGAAGGAAAAACAATCTTGGGATTGTCGATGAGCTTAATATTTCCCTTCCCCGAGATCGTAACATTAAGGGTAATGGGTTCGTCAGCCTTGACGGCTGTCTTATCTACTTTGGTAGATAAATTGAATTTTCCAACTGCGCCCGTGAAATCGGCTGGTTTTCCTGATTCGCCTTTTGCATTCGGAAGGGACTGAACGTTAATCGCAAGGCTGTTGGAGACCAGGCTCTTTTTAACCTGTTCAACCTGTGGGCCTGAAAAAACATCGTTAAAGAAACTATCGAAGAAAGGATCGTTGCCGAAAGGATCTGTCGAATGTTTCTTCTTACTTTGTTTAACTGCCATTTGCGCAACGACATCCACCTCAATAGGCTGGATGATCAGCTTGCCTGCTTTCTGGGGAAATAAAGCTTCTTTTTTGATTTCTGCCACTGCATACGGCTGTCCGCCTATGCGCTCGGTGAACTGCTTTGGTCTATAGTTTGCATCCAGTAAGTCCTGTGCCCAAAAACCAACGCTTGAAGGTACTTTAGTTACCTGGTATTCCGGAATGGGGACCCGGGTATATATTTTGTAACTGACGATGACTTGTTCGCCTTCAACAGGATTACTTTTACTTACGGAAGCCTTCAGGAAGACATCCTTGTTTCCCAATGTCGCTACCGTTGTACCGCTTTGTGCCTGTTGTTGCCTTGCTGCTGAAGTCTGTCCTTTTACAACCTTAATCGTGAGGGAATTCGATTTGTATCTCCTGCCATTTACGGTGATGCTGGCACCCGGTATCGTGAAGGTACCCAGTTGGGTTGCCTGCAAATAGAAACTGAAACTGGTGGAGATCGATTGTGTCATTTGTCCGTTGATGATTTGGACATTCGAACTGGTGGAAGGATTGGGACCGGAGAGGACTGAAAAACCAGTTATTTGGGGTCCGATAAAGCTGCTTCCATTTCCGTTTACTGAATAAGAAATCTCAAATTGTTCTCCCAGGCTTACTTCGTGCGGACCGTTTGCAACGAATTCGATATCTGCTGCATAAAGTAGTGCTGTGGGAAACATAAGAATCCACAGCAGGAGAAATCCTGTAATAAAGGATGGCTTTCTTCGTTTGTCAAGCATAATTAGCGTTGTCTTATTTAGTTTCAAAGTTACCAATCTTTCTCAATGTATACAGGGGCAGCCTTTGCTTTTTGCC
>JAUZOM010000265.1 GCA_030706465.1 Bacteroidota bacterium
ATACCACTTTAACAGGCCAGAATGGAGTGTTTGCAGCCCTTAATGCAGGCGTAATTAATAGCAATACAGTGGTGACCATTACTTCAGACATCAGTGAACCCGGAACCAATTCGCTCAATCAGGTTAATGAAGAAGGTCCGAATGGAGGGGCACTAACAATCACAATTCAGTCAGAGGGTAACCGTCATGTCATTTCGGGAGCAGAGATTGGAAATAGGTATCCATTAATTTCAATTAACGGGGCTAAAAGACTTACAATTAACGGAGGAGTAGGTAAACTACTCACATTTAGAAATACGAACTCGAGTCCTGCAAACACAGGTCCTGTATTTCAATTTGATAATTCATCGCAAGATGACCTCCTGACGAACTGTATTATAGAAAGTAACTTAACGTCTAACAACTATGGAGCCGTTCGGATTCATTCGAGTGGCATTAATAATGTAACCATTAACCAAAACGACATCCGGGATGCACGAGCCGGTACCATAGGTTCTCCAATAATTGGAATTTATTCATCGTCTACGAATAATACGGTGAATATCAAGAATAACAATATCTATAACCTGATTAACCCGAATTCTTACGGGATCTATCTTAACCAAGTTGCTAACGGATGCTCGGTCACGGGGAACAGCATTTATATGGAGAATGGAAAAGCTGCTTCCGGATCATTTACCGGGATCATGATCGGCAGTGCAGGCAATCATATTGTTTCAGGAAATTATATCGGAGGCTCTGCGCCTAATTGCGGCGGGAGTGTGCCACTTACGGTTTCCGGTCCTGGTAAATTTACCGGTATCTCCTCCTATTACACTTCTACGCCGGAAGTCATTATTCAGGGAAATACCATACAAAACATCAGTATGACCAATACAGGTGCCGCAGTTTTCTATGGAATTAATAATAATTCGGGACCTATAATTATAACCGGGAATACTATCGGGAGCCCGGCAACAACCAATTCGATCCAACTAGCAGGCACAGGCAGTTCAGCCGGCATTATCCAAAGCCTTTCCGCTGTAATAAATCCGTGCACCATAGAAAAAAACATCGTCGCTAATATCAATCTGACAAATGGATCAGGTAACCAAACATTCAGTGCATTACTAACAACCGGAGGAACAGTCCGGATGAATACGATTTACAATATCGGTTCAACTGTTGCAAGTTCAAATCCTGTCATTTACGGGATCAACAATACAGATGGGATAACCTCCAACGAATTCTCCAACAATGTAATATCGCTGAATAGCGGTGCTGCAACTACCCCCACATTATACGGCTTCTATGAATTTTCGGGAAAGGGGACCACCGGTTTTTATTATAATTCAATAAATTTATATGGCGCGGCTTCCGGTTCCACAAATTCTTACACGTTCAATCGTACCGGTAGAGGTACTTATATTTCAAACAATAATGTTTTAATCAATGCAAGGACGGGTGGTACCGGCATACACTATGCGATCTATTCCATCCCGGATTCCGGATTCACTTCCGATTATAACGACCTGTTTGTGTCCGGGACTACTCTCGGACACTGGGGTTCAGTCGGCTCAACCAACAATAAAACGGATCTGGAAGCCTGGAGAGGATCTTCAAATCAAGATGCTAATTCCATCAGTGTAAATCCGTTGTTCACCTCTACAACCAATTTGGTACCTCCAATTGACTCCCCAATAATTGGGGTTGGCACTCCTTTACAGTCAGTCACTACAGATCTTTCGGGAGTACTCCGAAATTTAAGTGCACCAACTCTCGGGGCCTATGAACTGGCTTGTACCGGCCCGACAACCGGTGGAATAATTGCCGGGGATCAAACAATCGGAGATTCCTCTCTGCCGTCACTTATTACAAGTTCTTCTTCAGCAAGTGGGTATTCGGGCCGACTAGAATACAAATGGCAAAAAGCGATCTCCCCCTTTACAACCTGGGATGACATTTCAACAAGTAATGCTTCAACTTACCAGCCGGAGTCATTAACACAAACCACCCAGTTTAAACGGTTGGCTCGCAACACCTGCATGGCTGCTGGATGGGCCGGTGCTGCCGAATCGAATAGGGTCACCATAACAATTAACATTAATAGTTGGAGGGGAACCTCAAGTAAAGACTGGAACGACCCGGGAAATTGGGCACAAAACAGGGTACCGGGTATCGACGAAAATATTGCTTTTGATGAAACCTCATTAAATGATTGTCAATTGAATAATGATCTCTCTGTAAATAATATCACGAATAATCAATCTTCCTATCGTTTGAACACGAACGGAAAAACACTTACGATTAAGGGGAAGCTGGACATTACGAAAGCACCGCTGATTGAGGCATCAACACCAAACTCTACCATACTATTTTCAGGGTCAGCTTCACAAACCATTCCCTTGGGAGCATTTGTAAATGACAGGGTTTATAATTTATCAATAAACAATCCCCATAACGTCATTTTGAATGGCTCGCTTAATTTATTAAATTCAATAACTGCCACTTCGGGCCAATTGGATGCTTCTACAAATGCTCCGGCAATTATATACAGCGGGACAAATATGCAAAGTATAAACAGCAGCACCTTTATCAAAAATAAAGTATACGATTTAATTGTAGATAATTCATCAGGAGTATCGCTTGCTTCTGATTTATCAATCGATCATACATTAACTGTAAATTCCGGGAAACAATTGATTATACCCGCCGGGACGTTACTCAATGTAGACGGGATAATTAAAAATGCCGATGCTTCCGGGTTGGTTATTCAAGCCAGTCCGACAGGCGATGCTCCGAATGGTTCATTGATATTCCATAACGCTTCAAGTCCGGAATCTTTTGTTCCGGCGACAGTTGAGATGTATACAAAAGCAAATCGGATTGCTGGATCTTATAAATGGCAGTTTTTTGGCATTCCGCTTAAATCCATACAAGCAAATCCCACTTTTGCCGGTTCGTATGTCCGGGAAATGCACGAGGATGTAACAGGCACAACTGGCCATTGGGTGCAATTACAAAACGAATCTGTATTGACATCATTCACCGGTTATGAGATTACACAAGAAACGAGTAAAATCATTCGTTTCAAAGGAAATCTGGAAAATGCAGATTATGGTCCTGTGAAATTATCCTACACCTCAGAAGCGACCTATGCAGGCCAGCACCTGATTGGAAATCCGTACCTAGCTGCCATAACTATCAAAAATACTGTAACCCCTTCGAATGCGCTCATCTTTGGAGATGGAATGGACAAGACCGTATACCTGTATAATACAGGTTCGTATGCCGACTGGTCGAGTAATGAATTCAGTAATGGAGACAATAGTGCACCCGGCCAGTATCTGGCCATTCCTCAAAACAATGCGGGAAGCAGTCTCTTGCCCGCATCTATCCCCTCCATGCAGGCATTCCTGGTTATGGTAAATGCACCCGGTGAAACAGCTACCATTTCGATTCCTTACAGTTCAACCGGAACTGTTGTAAAAAACACGACACAGCAGCGTGCACCCACTTCCGATTTAATCAGTACCCGGATCGATGTTAAAGGGTCAATGTTCGGCGATAGTATGTGGATTTTTACCGTTCCAACCTGTACCCGTGGTTATGATAACGGTTGGGATGGGTATAAAATAATGGGATCGTCGTTAGCACCTCAACTCTATGCCATGGAATCCGATGGTGATTATCAGGTGAACTCCGTGGATGATATAAACAATACCTATCTGGGTTTCCGGGCAGGTATAGATACCATTTATACGCTCACTTTCACTCATCAAAATCGGGATACCAGGTACCAGCACCTATATCTGACTGATTTAAGTGCCAATATAACCGTCGAAATTACTGCGACCGGGACGCAATATCGCTTTAACTCCAATTTAGGTACCTCTCTTGAGAAGCGATTTAAGCTAATTGCAACGGCTGATGCAATTGATATTCCTACAGAAAATAAATCTGCAGATGCAAGGGTTCACTCTTTAACTGTCTTTAGTTCCCAAAATATCATTTTCGTGAATAATCGAAGTAATTTGAAAGGGAGTTTATACATTTATGATATAACAGGACGAATGATTCAAAAAATGCAATTCGAAGCTCATGTTATTACGACTTTACCAGTGCACTTGCCGGGAGGTTCCTACCTGTCAAGAGCAGTTACAATGTCAGAAGAAGCCACAACCAAACTGGCAATTCAAGCACATTAATGCGCATTAACCCCGCATAGGCAACTGCTTTCTTTTACCTTTATAAAAAGAGTGTAAAACCCTGAAACAAAAATTGCGGGGTTTACACTCTTTTTTTCTTTCTTTTTAGTTCTAGCGGATAGGCTATGAAAACAAGCCTGAATTACCAGGAAAGAACAGATTAGCTCCCCAAAATTAATTTCAGTAAATGAAGGTGGGTATTATGATCTTATTTTTCTTTGTTTTTTAAATTCCCCTCTAATGGAGCTTAATATACTTCCGTTTTAGGTATAAAGTGGAATCGGATAGGGTTCAGTTAGGGTTCGGATAGGTATACCTATCCGAACCCTAACTGAACCCTAACCAAGCCCTAACTGAACCCTATCTGAACCCTATCTGAAGTTCCTTAATA
>JAUZOM010000266.1 GCA_030706465.1 Bacteroidota bacterium
AATGCTTCGATTTCAAAAGACATATTGAAGAATAAACGTCTTCAGACCAAATTCCAGATATTCGATATTCTGAAACAAAATCAAAGTATCCGCAGATCAATTAACGGTAACAATATCACCGATACACAATCAACGATTCTGCCCCAATACTTTATTTTCTCGCTCACCTATAACTTTAATAATTTCCAACAACCCAATGATAAAAATCGTTCCGATGGCATGCGTCAACGTGGTGGATTTGATGGTGGCAACGGATTTGGTGGTCGTGGGTTTGGCGGTGGAAACCGTGGCGGTGGAAATCGCGGCGGTGGCGGCTTCTAATTCTTGTTCTTTAAGATATAGGCAAGGTTAAATATTGATTTTCTTACTGGGTTGTTTGCTGGCCGAATCAGCAAACAACCCTTTATATTATTTACTTTTTTTTTATGAATTAAGTATTTAATGAATGGATAGCGATTTCAGGTCAATTATATCCATATATTAATTTCATTATTTATATGTTTGCAATTTTTTATTAAATATGGATTAAACCGATTGATTTTAACGGCGTCTAAATGAATAATTGTGTTTTGGTTATTAACAATTTTAATAAATTATTGGATGTGGAAATAAAATATTTACATATAAAATTACTTCTTAAATTTTCTTTACTTTTTCTGAGTTTCATTTCGATTGCATTAATACAATCCGCTTATTCACAAAGTCTAAAACAGGCAACCCTAAACGGCGTTGTACTGGATAACAGTACCCAAAAACCACTCCAATATACTTCAGTGGCTTTGTTGACGATAAAAGATTCAACCCTTGTAAAAGGCTGCATTACAAATTCTAAAGGTGAATTCGTTTTAAAAAATGTAAATCCCGGATCATACCGTATCCGGATTTCATATCTGGGTTATTCTACGATTCGTAAAATCATTGCAATTCAAAATACGGGCGAAACTCAAAACCTGGGGAATTTTGTTTTGGCCGAAGTAAATTCGCTGATGAATGAAGTTGTAATAACACCTGATCAACCGGTAACCGTAAAACAGGATACCGTTGAATTTAATGCCGATTTGTTTCAGGTTGAAAAAAATGCAGTCGTTGAAGATATGCTTAAAAAATTGCCCGGCGTCGAAATTGATGGACAGGGGAAGATTCAAGCTCAAGGCATGGATGTGACAAGGGTCTTTGTTGACGGGAAACCTTTCTTTGGCAATGACCCTTTGATTGCAACGCAAAATTTACCTGCAGAAATGATTGCCAAAATCCAGGTCATCGATAAGAAATCCGATCAGGCAGAGTTCTCAGGTGTTGACGATGGTGAAGTTGAAAAAGTGATTAATATTGTCACCCGAAAAGGATATAAAGAGGGTTATTTTGGAAAAGCCTCTCTTGGCTACGGAAGTCTTGACCGCTACGACGATGGTTTCATGGCCAATAGGTTTGTCGGTGATCGGCAGATGTCTTTGCTGGGGATGACTAATAATACGAATACGCAGCGTTTTACCCTGGATGCGTTAAACGCGTTAAACGACAAACGTAAAAGCACCTTATCAAGCGCCAGGGCCGGCAGAAACAGTTCAAGGGGTGGCGCAGCACGCGGATTTAGTTCCATGTCATCAGCAGGCAGAAGCATGTCTGCAAATGGCATCAGTACGACCAATGCGGCTGGGGCAAACTATCATAACCTGATTGGCACCAACCTGAATGTAACGGGCAGCTATTTCTTCAACTCGACCGAGACTAACAATAACCAGACGGGTTATACCCAAACATTCAAAGTCGATACCAGTATTTATAAACGCGACACGACCGCAACATATTCCAGGAACATAAACCATCGGGCAAACATGGAAATTGATTATCAGATCGACTCTTTAAATTCCATCCTCTTTAAACCCAATATCAGTTACGCCATAAACAGTTCCAGCAGGGCCTCTTCAAGCAATACCATCGGTGAATCCGGTGCAAGGTTGAATGAATCCAATTCGGCCAATCGAAGCGATGGCACGAATTTAAACTCCAATTTCAGCCTCTTATACCGCAAGAAGTTTAAAAAGCCCAGACGAACCTTTTCGATTAACGTTGGCGGAAGTTTAAAAACAGGCAGTTCTGACGGCTTCCGAAAATCATTCATCAAAAGATACGTAACGTCAAACGGTGTTCCTACGATTGGACTTACCGACATCAACACCAAATCTGAATCTTCAGGAACAGGATACAATGCCCGGCTTTCGTATACCGAACCAATTTCATTGCATCAGACACTTGATTTGAATTATTATTACAGCCGGTCTGACAATCAGTCTACAAAATCTGCTTATCGCTATGACGAAGCGGATAGTTTGTATGATATTCCCGATACAGCCTATTCAAATCATTTTAACAACACCTTCATCAATCAACGTACCGGATTGAGTCTTCAATCCAAATATGATAAACTACTTTGTACGATTGGGGTAGGAGTGGAATCAGCACAAATCGAGAGTAAAACCAAGCTGTTAAACCGCATGTTTGACAGGACGCACAAATCAATGAACTTTTCTCCAACAGCTACTATTAACTACGCATTTACAAACCGGCGTCGACTAAGTCTTCAATATAAAGGAACAACCAATGAGCCCAGTATCGATCAGCTGCAACCCATCATAACCGACTCCAATGCCCTGATTATACGCATCGGAAATCCCAACCTTAAATCAAGCTTTACCAATGACCTTGTTTTCAGTTATAATGATGTAAATCCTAAAACATTTAGCAATTATTTTGTCAATATTCAGTACAGCAGCGAGCAAAACAGCATTTCGAATAACTACATCAACGGGGCCAGCGGTGAACAACTCATCATGCCTGTGAATGTTAACGGAGCATGGGATGCTTCGACAAATATCGGGATGGGAAAATCTTTAGCCAAAAACAAATTTTACATCAGTACTTCAGGAAGCGTGAAATGGAATAATGACGTAAACTACGACAGGAATAATGCAAAAACACTCACCAATTATAATCCGTTAGATACTGCGGCATCGGTACTCAATACCACGCGGCACCTTGCTTTGGGATACAATTTACAGGCCAGTGTGAATACCGATCTGATTATGCTTACCGTTTCAGGTCGCGTCAATTACAATCATGTATGGCAGGCAACTAAATCCAATTCTCCAAGTATCTACACAAGTTATAATCTTTTTGGTGATTTAAAACTGTTTCTTCCATTGAATATTATGTTGAACACAGACTATCAAATAAATATGAATAGCGGTTTTGCAAAGGGATATAATAACAGCTTTGCGTTATGGAATGCTGCTGCGACCAAAGATTTTTTAAAGAACAAACGAGGGCAATTTAAATTTCAAATATTTGATATCCTTCGGGAAAATCAAAGTGTACGGCATTCCATTACGGATCATAATATCACGGATATGCGATCAACGATCTTGCCTCAATACTTTATCTTTTCCTTTACCTATAATTTCAGAAACTTCAAACGCCACAGCGGTGAGATGCAGCAAGTTGCAAGTAAACCGGACAAGCTCATGCGCAAACTTGAAAAAACAGGAGGGAAGCAAAATAGCATGGACAACTGATCCTGAGACGTTGTCATTCTTATCATTTTTTTTTGATTCGAAAAAAAATAGTTGCTTTTAGATTTTTTATCGTATCTTTGATTAGTTGATAATCCATTTGATGATTATCATAAAATCACGGAAGCTTGTTCCTATAAATAATCGCGTCATGATTTTTGCTTCAAACATCAAGTTTTTAAGAAAGCGATATAAACGCACTCAGGATGAAGTTGCTAATTCGCTTAATATGAAACGTTCCACGGTGAGCGGATATGAAAATGAGGTGGCCCAGGCAGGTATTGATGTTTTAATTGCCTTTTCAAAATATTACAAGATAGCCATAGATACTCTTATAAAAGAGGATTTATCATTACTCACCGAAAGCCAATTAAAACAGGTCGAATTGGGTTTTGATACCTTTATCAATGGCGGAGCATTGAGGGTACATGCAACGTCGGTAGATTCAGATAATAATGAAAATATCGAACTCGTAAATCAAAAAGCTTCTGCCGGTTATCGGGCAGGGTATGCCGATCCGGAATATATACGGGTGTTACCGACATTCCAGATGCCGTTCCTGTCGCGGGAGAAAAAATATCGTACATTTCAGATTGCCGGTGACTCAATGTTACCCATACCCTCCGGATCGTGGGTGACAGGCGAATTCGTTCAGAACTGGAATTTACTGCGCGATGGCCAGGCATACATTATTCTGACAATCGAAGATGGCATCGTTTTTAAGATTGTCGAGAGTCACATAAAGGATGAAGGCAAGTTAAGATTATATTCTTTGAATTCGCTTTATTCGCCTTATGATCTCTACATTAAGTAGGTCAGAGAAATATGGAAGTTTGTTCATTATATCAGTTCTGAAATGCCTGAAGCCAATCAACCACGGCAAAACCTGGAAAGAGCTGTTGCCGATATTAAACGTGATGTAGATCAATTAAAACAATCATTCGGAAATTCAATGTTGAAAATTCCTTTTGATGAATCATAA
>JAUZOM010000267.1 GCA_030706465.1 Bacteroidota bacterium
AAACGCCTTCTGAATACATGTCTGAATCCGAAGCGCAAGAATAATCGGCTGATTTTATGATTTTTATTCTTTTCTATTAATTTGGATGGTTAATTTGGCCCTATGATTGTCAGTAAACAAGATGAATAATAAATATAAACTCCCCTTTCCGCTTAAGCCTAACGGCTTGAAGGGAAAGGGGAGTTTTATAAAAATCCGGAAAAAATTCTTATTTCGCTTTTCTCAGTGTGACCAATACGACACCATGAACATTGACATTAGCTGAAAACTCACCGTCGAATGTTCCCAGATCTTTTTGCCGCCAAAGGTCTCTTACGATATATTTGCCCTTTATGCCAAGATCAGACCATTTAACAACAACTTTCTGGACTCCGCTATCGCCTGGATTGAATAATCCGACAGCTTTTGAACCGTCTTCCAGGTCCTTGGCCATCACACCGGCTTCACCCTGGTTAGAAATCACGGTTGCCTGTTTTCCCAATGGATCCTGATTCAACGCGATTACTTCATCATTTGTAAGCAGGCTCAGGGTAAAGTCATCCAGCTTCGTTAAATCGCATCCCAAAAGCAAAGGCACCGACATCAGGCACCATGCACTCATATGTGTATATTGCTCATCAGCTGTCAGTTTCGTTGGCCTGATTCCTTTTCCCCAGCCTACATAGCCCACAACCATCATATCGGGATCATTCCAATGACCCGGCTTTGCATACGGTGCCCATTTATCCTGTGTAAACAAACGGCTCTTTAAACTTTTCCACTCATCCCTGATGTCGCCACCGGTGCGCCAGCAATTCGATACCGTTGATAATTCACCAATTGAGTTAAACGGAGTACTGTTTGACAGACTGAAAACGATATCACGTCCGCTGGCTCTCAATGCGTCATACATTAATTTTGTCTCCGGATATTCAATTGGATTCCAGTCATATTTAATGTAATCGAAACCCCATGTTGCATATTGCTTAACGTCATTATTTACAAAGACATAATCGCCTATTTTATATGGAAGCAATTTTTTGTTACGCGGAATATTTTCTTTAACCGGAGTGAAGGTTCCTTCCGGATTCATCGAAGAACCGCCAACATGATGTCCGTAAGATTCCGTCCACGGTGTAGAATAAATTCCAATTTTTAACCCCAGATTGTGAACATTGTCAACCAGCGATTGCATATCAGGGAATGACGTTGAGTCGGGCATGATGGCATGATACTTTCCACCCCGTTTCCCTTGCCACACATCGTCAATATACATATATGACCAGCCATGATCGATCAGTCCTGATTTTGCCATCACTTTGGCATTGGCCAGAACGAGATCCTGAGTCACTTTCGAGGCATAGATATTCCAGCTGTTCCATCCCATTGGAGGAGTCAGTGCGATGGTCTCCCCAACACAAATTTTAAAAGGCCTGCTTGTTTTACCGATTTTATTTTTTGCCGTGAGTGTTACCTGATAATCTCCGGGCTTCTCAATTCTTCCCGACAATCTTCCTGTTTCGGAATCAAGTTTTACACCTTTTGGAAGATTTGTGGCAGTAAAGGTCATTGGCCTGACTCCGGTAGCCGGAATTGTAAATAAAACCGGGTGTCCGGGACGAACACCAAAAACCTTTGGACCATTGATTTGAGGTGCCGGACCGGGTTTGGGTGTTAAAATGTATTTGGACAGGGTGTCCTGGGCAACAGCTTGCCTTCCATTTAAGAGACTGCCAAAGAGCATAATTGCCATCACACAGCCCATCTTACTGATTTTAAGGGCGGAATAAAAAACAGATTTCATTGATAGATTATTTATAGTTAAATATATGATATTGAATCCATTTAGTTTTAACAATCAGATAAAGAGGTCTCGCCACCTCTTTCCAATTCAAAGTTACTGATTTTTATGTTCAATCAGGCCTTTTTCATGAATTAGAATTGATAAATTTGAATACCATGAATCTGTTTTTCAGCTACATTACATTTTTTTCGTCCGGAAATGCTATTCACATTATAAGCCATTTCTTTTACCAACAATCTGCTTTAGAAACTCCTTACCCAAATGCCTTACAATATTGTCTGTCAAAACCCGGACTATATTCAAAACGTTCCATTTTATAATCATCTCATTTACTGTGCATAGTAATCGTTTTAATAAATACATTTATCGTTTTATGGATTTTTAGGAGATACCAAGGAACGGGCCGTGATACTGTATATATACAAAACGACAACAAAACAGTAAAAAAAGAATGACCCTAACACTTACAATTCATCTGCGAAACCAATCAAGATAACCAGTCTGAGGTTTTTAGCCGTTAATATTGATCTATTTCTATTAATTTTTCATCAACTTTTCCTTTTTTAAACATTTTCAGTGTTAAAAAAACTTTAACTTAAAAATCCCCAAAAAAGTCCCGGCATCAGATTAATCTGATATACTGTCGCTTCCTTATTTTTCTGATTTTACATGATCAATTAATCCACCATTTCTTTACAATTTTTCCACCTCCCAGAACACATTATTATCTTAAAAGAACGATTTATCATCTCCGTTCCAATTAATATTCCCTAGTTTTGAAATTACGAATAAAACCTGCCGAGGCAAGAATCAAAAATTATATCTTATTAACAAAAGAGTAATTTTCAATTCAAACTGAAGCAGTATTTTTAAAAACTATTTTCACCTACGTGTTCTCATTTATTAAAAATTAATTAACAAAATGACAAAAAAGGTACCAAAATCTATTAATTCTACAAGGAGAATTATCCTAGGATTAATCTTACTTTTTTCCTGTAGCATGACCTTGCATGCTCAACAAATAAAAGGGAAAGTCACTTCTACGGATGCCGGCCCATTACCTGGTGTAAGCGTCAGACTTAACGGCAGCTCTACAGGGACTGTTACCGACATCAATGGTAATTACTCTATTAAGGTTCCAGCCCCGGCAAAGGGTAAGGTATTGAAATTTTCCTACATCGGTTACCAAAATCAACTGGTAACAATCGGAGACCAGCCGACACTTGATGTTACGCTGCAGGCTGACCAAACTTCACTGAATGAAGTTGTGGTTATCGGTTATGGAACTGCAAAGAAAAAGGACATGACCGGATCCACTTCGTCGGTCGGTAAAGCCCAGATTGAAGAACGTCAGCCCATCACATTGACGGATGCATTGGAAGGACAAGCCGCAGGGGTATTGGTTACTACCGATGGTGGTGACCCTTCATCAGACGGAACAATTCAGATCCGCGGTGCATCTACCATCAGTGCTAATGGTAACGGGCCTTTATATGTAATCGATGGGGTGATTTGCGATAATGCTTCTTTTGTGAATCCTTCTACCATTGAAACCATCGACATCTTAAAGGATGCTTCTTCCGCTGCTATTTATGGTGCACGTGGTGCCAATGGAGTTGTTCTCATCACAACCAAAAAAGGGGTAGAAGGCAAACCGAACTTTAATGTAAATTATACCCATACCTTTGGTGAGCTCTCTCATAAATTAAGGACTACCACTTCTAACGAACTCCGTTATTATCGTCATGGCGCAAATGCAGACTCTCTGAATCCTTATTTGGATGCCGACAACGACTACCAGAACTTGTTACTGAGAACCGGAAATACGGATGTACTTTCTGTTAGTGCCAGTGGTGGTCAGAAAGGTTTCACTTATTATTCAGGTTTAACATATACCAACGACCAGTCAATAGTACTGAATAGCTACCAGAAAAAATTACAAGCCCAAATAAACGCAGAATATACTTATAATAAACTAAAAATAAGCAACCGTTTATCGTTTATGTGGTCTACCGGAAATGACATCAATGTCGGGAACACCGTTAAACAGGTATTTGAAAAGAATCCATGGACCAGTATTTACAAACCGGATGGTTCTTTAGCCGGTTATATCGAATCCAAAAGAAATCCTGTAGCCGTTGCATTGTTGTCAACAAACAAGAATATCAACTGGCAGGCGATGGACAATACGCAAATCAGCTATCAAATAACTCCAAGTTTGTTGTTCACCACAACCATGAGCGCAAACTTAAGTATTCCTTCGAACATCCAGTTAACACCTGCTGCAGTACAAAATACAGCAAGTGCAACGGGAAGTAACTCTTTCGGAACCAACTTTAAATGGCAGGAAGAATCCTACTTCAATTACAACAAAAAGGTAGGTACTAATCATGAATTCACAGGTTTGCTTGCATTCAGTGCAGATAAGCAAACGCTAAACAGCTACAAACTTGGTTTATCCAATTATCTGGATGAAAATCTGTTCTATTCAAACGTAGCCCAGGTGAATATAAACCCCTCCCTCACTAATACAACAGGAAGTGTAGTATCTTCAGCATCATTCTTCGGACGTGTTGGATATAACTATAAGAGCAGGTATTTATTTCAGGCAACCTGGCGTAGAGACGCTTCTTCAAGGTTTGGTACCGACAATCAATGGGGAGACTTCCTTTCAAGTT
>JAUZOM010000268.1 GCA_030706465.1 Bacteroidota bacterium
AACCAATTAACCAATCAACTAATTTACCAATCAACTAATTAACAAAGATATGAAATTTCAATTAAAACCCTGTACGGAGAAACAATTGCCTGAAATACTGGATATTTTCAATGATGCCATCTTGAATTCAACGGCATTGTACGATTACAAAACACGTGATATGGCCATGATGCAAGCCTGGTATGCCGACAAGCTAAAAGGAAATTACCCGATTGTCGGAGCATTCGATCATGACGATACCTTGCTGGGATTTGCCACTTACGGACTATTCCGTGTCCGCCCGGCTTATAAATACACGGTTGAACATTCGGTTTATGTCCGTTCGGATAAAAGAGGCGAGGGGATCGGAAAGGTTTTGCTTCGGGAAATCGTTAAGAAAGCAGCCGAACAGGATTATCACGTATTAGTTGCCGGTATTGATGCAGCCAATACGGTGAGTAAACAGCTGCATGAAAAGGAAGGGTTTGAATTCTGCGGATTGATCAAGCAATCGGGTTATAAATTCGGGAAGTGGCTCGACCTGGCTTTCTATCAATTAATACTGAAAACTCCCGAAACTCCGGTAGAAGGTTAAATTTTTTAACGACTAAATGTAGCTTCGTTATTTTAAAAATATCATATCAAAAAATTGGGTTAGCAGGAAATATAGAATCAAATAAATTTGAACAATTATGAAAACCGTGGATAGAGTGCACTTGGCTAGTGTCTGGTTATTGCATTTTTACCCTTTCGTAATGATGTTACTTCAAACAAACAAAATAGTTTAAATAATCTCTTTATTTTTTAAAACTATTTTGTTTGTTTTTTTGTTTTAATGCTACTGTATCCTTAAAAAACACAAACCATTCCTCTTTAGGAGGAAATTACCAATCATGAATAAGACCGCATTAATAACCGGAGCCTCGGGTGGATTAGGCAAAGAATTTGCACGTATACATGCCTCAAAAGGAGGTAATCTGGTGTTGGTAGCCCGCAGTGCAGATAAATTAGAGGCGTTGAAATTTGAACTGGAGAAACAATATGGCGTTTCAGCCTATGTCATTGGGAAAGACCTATCTGACCAGTATGCACCCAAAGCAGTTTACGATGAATTAAAAGCAAAGCAAATCCAGGTGGATTACCTGATTAATAATGCAGGATTCGGTGATTTTGGCTTATTTGCCGAAACAGAGTGGGAAAAGCAATTGGATATGATTAATGTAAATGTGACCTGCCTGACCTATATGACCCGATTGTTTCTGCCGGATATGATTAAGAACAAGGCTGGAAAAATTCTGAACATAGCTTCTACAGCTGCCTTTCAACCGGGTCCCACTATGTCGGTATACTTTGCTACAAAAGCGTATGTGCTGAGTTTCTCGGAAGCCATTGCCAATGAGCTGAAAGGAACCGGAGTCACTGTAACGGCACTTTGCCCGGGTGCAACAGAAACAGGCTTTAAAGCTGCGGCTGCTTTAGACAATAGTAATTTGTTTAAAGGAAATCAGATTGCTACTTCGAAAGAAGTTGCTGAGTTTGGTTACCCTAAAATGATGGAAGGGAAAACAGTGGTTATTCATGGGGCAATGAATAACCTGATGGCACAGTCTGTCCGGTTTGCCCCGAGAAATATGGTAACTGCGATAGCCCGGATGAAATTAAAAGAAAAATAACCGTTTAGAGCGAAAGATGCTCTTTTTGATGTGAATCATCGTGCTTTGTGGGAATAAGGCCTAGAAATAATTTTTATTTGAAAAATAAATGAAGTTTATGAAAAATATTAGAAGTCCCGTAAAATCAGCCATTTTAGAGCATTGAAAGCATGTAAAAATGCACAAAACAAAAAAAATACACTAGATTTTTAATTAAGTGGTAAAAAAGTTTGGTTTATAATTATATAAGACTATCTTTGTCGAACATTAAAATAATAAATATCAACAATGAGTAAAGGAACAGTTAAATTCTTCAATGAATCTAAAGGATTTGGATTCATCAGCGAAGAAGGTTCAAAAAAAGAACATTTTGTACACATTTCTGGGTTAATTGATCAGATCCGTGAAGGAGACACCGTCGAATTCGATTTGCAAGAAGGCAAAAAAGGATTGAATGCAGTAAATGTAAAAGTAATTTAGTATATACTAATTGACTTTTGTCACAGCATTAGAAAAGCCTGTCATTAGATGATAGGCTTTTTTTGTGCTTTTTGCAGACCAGAAAGACCTCACTAGGATAGCACTTTCCTCAATAAACAGAAATAAAAAAACTACCGGAAATCAGATTCTCCGGTAGTTTTTTTATTTCTGACAGTTGGATTATTTAAACCACTTTATAGATGTCAACATTTTCTACGTCGAAAGTCTTGATAAAGGCAGCATGTCTGCGCACTTCCACTTCGCCGAAGTTCAAATAAACTTCTGCTGATTTGCGGAACAGGTCTTCCGTATCGCGGGTAGCATCGATAATCAACAAATAACCCATAACGATATGTCCGGCCATTTCCACTAAACGGCGAGCCTGGAAGTCAAGATATTCCTGATTCTTTGTCTCCGTTACACGAGCCACTGCATTGGCATACAGATTAGTCATAATTTGCAGGCGTTTGCGGAAGGAAGTGAATTCAGGTTTAATTGGTTGTGCATCATAATCGTGAATCATTTTCAGGTAATTCCCTGTCGTGACGTGGCGGATGGCAGCTACAACCTGTAATTGCGATGTACCTTCGTAAATGGTCATGATACGGGCATCGCGCAGCAAGCGTTCGCAAGCGTAATCTTTCATAAACCCGGAACCTCCGTGAACCTGAATACAGTCGTAGGCATTTTGGTTGGCATACTCGCTGGAGAACATTTTAAGCATAGGAGTTAAAGCATCGGCCATTTTTGAGTATTCTTTGTAATCGGCTTTTTCTTCAGCTTCCAGTTTACGTTCGCTTTCAATAGCTTCGTAAGCTTTGTAAACATCCACAAAACGGGTTGTTTCGTACAATAAGGCACGTGAAGCATCCAGTTTGGCCTTGATAATAGAAACCATTTCGAATACTGCAGGGAACTCAATAATTGCCTTGCCAAACTGACGGCGATCCTTGGCGTATGCCAACGCTTCGTTATATGCAGCGGCCGAGAGTCCTACCGATTGGGCACCAATTCCTAAACGGGCACCATTCATCAATGACATGACATACTTAATCAGACCCAAACGGCGGGTGCCAACTAATTGTGCAGGTGTATTGTTGAATACCAGTTCGCAGGTTGGAGAACCTTTGATCCCTAATTTATTTTCAATGCGACGAACTAAAACCGTGTGATCGTGTTTATTTTCAGCAACAAAATACGACAGGCCGCGGCCATCGTTGGTGCCTTCTTCCGAACGGGCCAACACCAGTTTGATTTGTGCGTCGCCGTTGGTAATAAAGCGTTTTACACCATTCAGGTACCACATGCCATCTTTTTCGTTGTAGGTCGCTTTTAATTGAACAGCTTGCAAATCCGATCCGGCATCCGGTTCGGTCAAGTCCATGGAGCAAGTCTCGCCTTCACAAACGCGGGGCAGGTACTTGGCCTTGATCTCTTCCGAAGCAAATTCAGCAATGGTTTCAGCACAGTCCTGTAAGCCCCAGATGTTAGCAAAACCGGCATCGGCACGCGACACCATTTCTCCGGACATGACATAAGGCACCATAGGGAAATTCAATCCACCGTATTGGCGTGGCAGCGTAAGTCCATAGACGCCGGCCTGAGTCAGTGCATCGTGGTTTTCCTGAGTTCCACGGGCATAAATAACCCGGCTATTTTCAACCTTCGGTCCTTCCTGGTCAACGCTCTCAGCATTTGGTGCAATAATGTCTCCGGCTATACCCCCGATAATTTCGAGCACTTTTCCGTAATTGTCTACAGCATCTTCAAAATCGCGGGATGCATAATCATAGTTGTCTTTTTCAGCAAAATTGCGCTCTTTGAGGGCCACTATTTTCTTCATCAACGGATGAGAAAGCTGAAATTTTATTGCGGGATTATCGTTATAAAAATTCATGTTACTTCGAGTTTTTCTTGTAATACTTAATCATTTTTGGCAGCACTTCTTCTACAGTTCCGGTAATTACATAATCGGCAATAGCATTAATCGGTGCTTTCGGGTCACTGTTAATGGCAATGATCATGGCACTTTCCTGCATACCAGCGATGTGTTGGATTTGTCCTGAAATTCCGCACGCAATATATAGTTTCGGGCGAACGGTAGTTCCTGTCTGGCCGATTTGGCGTTCGTGTTCGGCAAAGCCGGCATCTACTGCAGCACGCGAAGCTCCGACTTCACCTCCCAAGGTATCGGCAAGTTCGTATAATAATTTGAAGTTATCGGCACTCCCGACACCATAACCTCCCGATACAATAATCGGTGCGCTTTTGATGTTCAGTTTCGATTTTTCCATGTGCCGTTCGATCACTTCCACCACAAAGTCGGTGTCCGGAACGTATTTGGA
>JAUZOM010000269.1 GCA_030706465.1 Bacteroidota bacterium
CTTATACAGAAGTCAACAGTTCGAATGTATTTTAGTCAATTGCTATTTTATATTGTTTAATATCTCCTGATAACGCTCGGTTGCAAGGCCGCTTGGTTCCCCTTTTTTACAGAAAGTAAAGTCAGCCAATTTACTATTGGGATTGTCGACTATAATTTTTCCATCAACCGTTTTAGATTTCAAGACATTGAGTGCCTCTAAAAATCGAGTGTCATTTTTGGCTCTTTCATAGAAAGATAGAACGTAAACATAAAAGAACAGATTATAGCGAAAGAATGGGTATTCAACTTTCATGAACAATGTACCAATTCCATAATGGCAAGGACCCAGTGGCTTGCGCGTTTCCCAATGGCTGAGCAAGGATTCCACCGCTTTATCAAGACGCTCATCTTTATTAAGGAAATGGGTGAACCTGAATGCGTCTAAGGCTGCTAATGTTGTGCCGGGATTAGAGAAAACTGTTTCCGGCCCCCTGCCAAATTTGTACGTATTACAACGCCAACCGCCATCGTTCTGTTGAATTTCCAACAAGTGGTTAAACGTTTTTTTGAGCCTGTCATCATCTGTATATCCCAAACGACACAAAACTCTTGCAACACCTGCGGTATGACAAGGATAAATTGCTCCTTTGGGCGCTATTTGGAATCGTCCGTCTTCTCGCCATAAACTAAGTATCAATTCCGTTGCATTCTCCATTATTGAAGTCGACGTTAATCCTAATTCAGTAAGCATTAGCATACTTTCAAGAGTTGAAAAGGGGGCCCCTTTGCATATTCGGTTATCAGGGGTAGTCCATAAATCAGCCCCGTTGTCATAACGTTTTGCAATAATAGCTTCTATGTCTGACTCATAGTGTTTTGTTAAAGTTGCAGCGTTGTTGCCATGTTCTATGTTCATATCGAACTACAATTTGTAATTTCATATTGTTCAGTCACCTCTGTCACGCATGCTCTACAGACCTGATACTTATCCTTTATTCCGTTTTTCGTCTTGTTTTTCCTGTCTTCGTTGTCGAAATCTCGGGTCAGTTTTATCTTTGATATGACCGCCAACGAACTGTTCTAATGGGTATTCGGTATGTCACTGGAAATTACAATCCAGCTTCTTGTATTATCCGGATTATTAATCAGGAAACAGATTTGCATTTACTCCTGTTTAAAGATACTGCTGCCTAAAGTAAAAATCGGAAAGTAGCGGAGCAAAGTTCCTTATAGTATAGCTACGGTGAAATAACATATTCCACCAACTAACGCACACGCTTTGCCCATTTAGTAACATATCCGGTAGGACGGGGTGGATAAAACCATCCCTCAACAGCAAAACTTATAAAATAAACTCCCTTTGAATTATGATATGAGTAGTTTCGACTCATATTGAGCTATATCGATTATTTTTATTTCTTCAGGTTTACACCCTAGCGATAAGAATGTGCGGAAAGTGGATTTATTATCGCTTTCGTTTTCTCCAATTATTGTTCTTTCTCCAAAACATTGACCTGGATAGTTTATTATTTACAATTTCAATTCCTTTATTTCTTAATATCATTTCAATAAGTTCTGGAGTTTGGTCAAATTGCAAAGCCAAATCTTTAATTGGTACTCCTTTTAAATAGAGGTCTTGTACTTTTATCTGCTCTAAATCTGTTATATGCTTATTCCTTATGTTTAACTGAGTGGAGATTTTTGCTTGATAATTCTGAAGAACTTTAATAATATCAGATATAACAAACGGATTAATTTTTATCGATTTCTTTTCTTCCTTTGAATCAACTATGGTTTGGACAATTTCTATGTATAACAATCCGCTATCGTGTTTTACCAAATCAATCAAAAAATTACTCTTTTCAGATTCTACTAGAGTAGTTTCTATTATAGTTTTCATTCTTCAACGTTTTTAGTTTAACTCTCTTCTTTTACCCAAATTTATTAACCTATATCACGGAAGTTAAAGTTTAGTGAATTGTAAGCTAGTAACATATCCGTTACAAAGTTTATTTCAGTCGTTAGGCTTTGCCATTTCATAAAAGATTATATTCGTTTCAAAAGTACAAACTCTTTTTTTACCTTCCAACGGATTCTGCATTTATTTTAAATAAATACAAAATATATTGAAATTATAAAATTAAATAGTTGCCCAATGCTCATTCATTTCTAGCCGAAGGGCATTAGAGAAAAGGACTGGTGGCGTTTTGGGCAGGTTTTCTTTGTGTTTACTCCTTTCTTTGTCTTCACCCAACCGGCATCTTACCTGTTTCTATTTTAGGTATAAAGTGGAATCGGATAGACTTTAGATAAGGTTCGGTTAGGGTTTAGATAGGTATACCTAACCGAACCCTAACCAAACCCTATCCGAACCCTAACCGAACCCTAACTGAACCCCCTCTCAAGTAAGAACACGCAACGAATGGACTACGGAGCTAATTGGGCGAGGGGGCAGCCCGGCCCGGATCAAACGATATTGAAATAAAAACTGTATTTTTACACAGGAATTAAAGAGACAATTCCCTGATAATAAATAATCGTAAAGAAAGCAGTATGGCAAAAAGTGAAAACGCGCAGAAAAACGTCAAAAAAGAACCGTTGAAAACCGCAAAAGAAAAGAAGGAACTGAAGCGGGAAAAGAAAGCGAAAAGGAGTTAACCCTCTTAGAAAAGTAAACCGGCGGGGTGATTGTCTGTAACTGATAAAGTTACCGGAGTCACCCCGTCGGTACATTATCCGGTGTGTAGCTTATTGTCCGGTAAATTGTAGTATCTTTGTGTCATGCAAAATAAATCCATTATCATTGATAACACGCTGGGAAGCATGGGTATCGAATCGCTGAATGCCATGCAGACGGCCACTCTCGAAGTAAACGAAAAAAAACAGGACATTATCCTTCTATCTCCTACCGGTACGGGTAAAACACTGGCATACCTGTTGCCTCTGCTCCTGGACCTGAATCCGGAAATCCAAAAAGTACAGGCTTTGATCCTGGCTCCTTCCCGGGAACTGGCCCAACAGATTGAACAGGTATGGCGCAGCATGGGCACCGGCTATAAGGTGAATACCTGCTTTGGCGGCCGACCCTCCAACGGTGAAAAGCGCAACCTGGCAGTGCCGCCCGCTATCCTTATCGGTACTCCCGGCCGGTTGCAGGATCACATAGAACGAAATAACTTTGAGGTGGATGCTATCCAGACCCTGGTTCTGGATGAATTTGACAAATCCCTCGAAATGGGCTTTGCCGAACAAATGGATGTGATTATCGGCAGGCTTACTTCCCTGAAAAGACGCTTCCTGACTTCGGCCACCGATGCAGTTGAGATTCCGGCTTTCACGGGAATTAAAGATCCCATTAAACTTGATTTTTCCGAAAAAGACAATGTTCTGAAAGGATTGAAGATCTTTTCGGTAAAAGGGGAAAATAACGATAAGATGGACCTGCTCTATAAACTCTTGTGTTATTTAGGTTCTGATTCAACCCTGGTGTTTTGTAACCAACGGGAGACCGTAGAGAAAGTGAATGCTTATTTAACCGACCGGAGGTTGGCAAACGAATTTTTTCATGGCAAACTGGAACAAACGGAACGTGAACGGGCACTTTCCAAGTTCAGGAATGGAAGTTGTACTGTTTTTATTTCAACCGACCTGGCTTCACGGGGACTGGATATACCGGAGATCAAAAACATTATCCACTTTGATGCGCCGGTACGCGGGGATGAATTTGTCCATCGCAATGGCCGGACAGCCCGTATGGAAGCGGAGGGTTCTGCGTTTATGCTCCTGGCATCCAATGAAAGCCTGCCCGACTTTATTACTCCAAAACCGTCGCCATTGACTTTGCCTGTCCTGACTTCTGCCGCTCCGAAACCTGAATGGTCGACGCTGTATATTGGCAAAGGCAAGAAGGATAAGCTGAGCAAAATGGATGTGGTGGGATTTATGTTCAAGAAAGGACAGTTAACCCGGGAGGAACTGGGTATGGTGGAAATAAAAGAATATTATTCCTATGTGGCTGTAAAAACCGGCCGGGTAAAAGATGTCCTTGCGCTGATTCAGCAGGAGAAAATCAAGAATATGAAAACCAGGATAGATTTGGCGGAGTAAGAGGTAAGGAATTAGGAATGAGAGGTGAGGAATGAGGAATGAGGAATGAGAGGTGAGGAGTAAGAGGTAAGAGGAGAGGAAATAAAAGAAAGTATTGTCTAGTCCTGAAATAGGTTTACAAAAAAGTAAACACAATTCAGGATTATGAGAACAAATGGAAACAGATTTCCGGACGACTTTAAATTACAAGTTGTTCAAGAGTATTTAAGTAGTGATATAAGCCAATTAGAGTTAA
>JAUZOM010000027.1 GCA_030706465.1 Bacteroidota bacterium
CACAGGGAAAAACTGAACCACCGTTATAATCAGTATGTTCTCCGATAAGGTTTACACGCCCGGGTGCAAAATAAACAGCTTCAGCTTCACGCCCATAAGCAGTTTTAAAAGAAGATTTTAATTCTTGTACAGTCATAATTAATTGTATTTTTTACATTTATTCTTAAGAACGCAAAATTAACGCAAAAAAGACGTATTTAACCGGTCGGAAATTATGCTCTACAACATGATTTCCGACAAATAGGTTGAATTAAGATTTATTCAAAAGTTTTGTAAAAATTCGGATAAGTTAACGTCCCTATCCAATTGCATTTTTTTCCGTAAACGATACCGGCTCATTTCGACACTTCGAAATGACATGTTGAGCAGGGGAGCAATGTCTTTTGAGGACAAATCCATTTTTAGATAGGCACATAGTTTTTTATCACTTATTGTCAGGCTGGGGAAACGTTCACTGAGTCGCATTAAATAGTTTTCATATACTAAATCAAAGTTTTCTGCAAATCGTTTCCAGTTATTATCGTTTTCAATATTGTGCTTAATCTCATCTTGCATTTTATTGATTTCTTTCAGAATTGTTTTGGACTCTGATTTCTCATTAATTCCGGTAGAAATCTTATTTAGATTTTGAGAAATATCCAATAGAATTTCATTTTTACGGATCAAATTCATCGTTGAATTCGCCAATTCCTGAGATTTGTGCCGCAAGTCATAGTGAAGCCGTTGATTTTTTAATTCAATAATCTCTTTTCTTTTTTCTTTCGCATCTTCTTCAAACCTTTTCTCCTGTTCCTTGAGTTCAAGTTCTTTTTGAGCTTCCATTTCGCGTGCTCCTTTTTCCGAGCGTGAATTAATGAAGATAACTAATTGATAGATGAAGAAAGAAAAGAGGATGAGGTAGATCAGATTAGCTATCTTGCTTTCGTACCAAGGCGGCAATATTGTAAATTCGTAAGAAGTTTCAACCGGATTAGCTTCCAATAAACTTTTTGCCCGGACTCTGAAGGTATATGTTCCCTTTTTGAGTTTTGCATACTCTTTTGAATTTCCCGAAGTATATGCCGACCATTTTGAATCGTAGTTTTCAAGCAAATAACTGTAAGTTACCGAACCTTCATTCCTATATTCGGGTGCAACATATTCAAACCGGATGGAATTATGTTTGTGATCAAATTCAGGTATCTGATTGTTTTTTTGAAAAGGTTGATATCCACTCACAACAGAATCACTCTCGTTGGTGAGATAAACACCCCGGATCGAGATTTTGAAAATACTTTTTTCCATGTTTAATTTAGAAATATCCACCCAGGAAAATCCATCTTCAGTGCCTATGATAATATTGTTCCGGTTTATAAAATTGAAATGTTCGAACCCACTTATGAGCTTATTTTTGAGAGAGGAAAATGACAGCGTATCCAGTTTGTATTTATTGTTTTTTTGTTTAAAAGCAGCTCCGATAAAAGAAAAGGATGTACACCAGATATCTCCGTTGGGGGTTTCATTAAGCTTCATGGAATGTGCAGGGACTCCAAAGATGTTCTGTAATTCATATGATCTTTCAATATGTTTTGTAGTGTGGTTATAGGTGTAAAATCCGCATTGTGTTGAAAAAACTATTTTGTTATTTAAACGGTACAGCGTATTATCCCGATTTGTTGGGAATCCCATGGAAGCATCAAAATGCTCGACTTTTGCAACGCTATCCAGCCGGTTGTTCAACGTTAGCCTCGATACTCCTTTCATCCAATGACTAAACCAAATACAGCCATCATCGTCTTCTTCAAACATACCACCTGTATCCGAAAAACCTTTGAGAAAATTTGACAATTTCCATTTCCCGTTTGAATTCTTTAGAATAAAGAATCCCTGATAGGAGCAACCCAAAATACAATTGGGAGTGTGGTGTAATTCTCTAAAGCCCCAGGTCCCGAGGATGCCGGGAATTTGTTCTACTTTATTTCCATTGATAATAAAAGCGCCATGATCCGTGCCGCAGAAAATGGAATTGCCGATTAAAGTAAGGCTCCAGACTTGTCCTTGCATTTTTGGTAATAATTTTACAGATAACGGATTTGGCGAATTTTGGATAGGGTAAGAGGTTGTGTATAGTCCCTGGTTGGTTCCCAAATATAAAACATCTCTTTGTATAAATGAAGTGTACCCGGCCCCAAACATTTGACTGTTACCAAACAGATCATATATAGGTGAATTAATTAATACGTAATCAATTCCCTTGTCCAGTCCCAACCAAAGATTATGCTGGTGATCGAAAGCAATGCTTAATATTGTGTTATTCTGCATGCCGGAAGATGTGTTAGAAAAAAGAGTTGCATTGTTAATTAAATCTTTCACAACCAATCCATCCCTCACCGTGCCCAACGCAAGCTTAGACCCTTCTATGGTTGCGCAAAATACTTGATTTTCTGAAAGGAATGAGTCTAAATCTGTTTTAAATGACTCTACCTTCTCACCATTGTAAACAAACAATCCATAAAAATCAGTTACAAATAATATCTTTGTTTTTTCAAAAGGTAATATAGCACAGATCTTTTTGTTTTTCAAAAGATCAGCATTCGGGAATTTCATAAACATATTCCCGTTCAAAAAAGAAGGTCCATCCTGTGTATTGGAGATAATAAAGGAATTATTCACAACAGACGAGCAATCGATTTTATTTTTAAAATAGAACCGCCTCATTTTATTTCCCTTATAAAGGAATATCTCTTTATCTCCCTGGAAAAATACCGAGTTATCCATTTTATGGATATTCCAGATTTCTGTAAAATTCCGATCGGCAGGTTTTATTTTGTCAATTAAGGAATGATAAACCAGAATACCTGAACTGTTGCGGGCATAATATCCAAATTCATTAAAGGCTCCTGCATAAATGCGGTCTGCTTGTTCATCATAACACAAAGACCGGACATTCGTGTAGTTCCTGATCGGATAAGTTGACCAACGATGTCCATCAAACTCTAAAAGTCCCATATTGTTGGCAAAGTACATCCAGTCATTTTTATGTTGAATGATATGCCAGTTTTGGGTTCCGGCCATTGATACTTTCCGGTTATAATTACGGACTAATGGTTGAATGGCAAAAGTACTACCCTGAATAACTATTAAAAGAAAGGTCAGACAATGATTGAATTTTTTCATACTAGAGAATCTGGAGATAACTGATTTTTTAATAAATTAAAGGTCAATTTTAATCGTTTTTTTTTAGTTGCAATCTATGTTGATTTATGTTCTACAACATAAAAAAATGTAAATCAAATTGAATCAGATGATTGAATGTGTTAATGTAGGGGAATTGTTGAGGCGTATTTTGCCCTAAGTAGAGTTTTTGTGAGGGAAAAAATTAGTATTGGCTGAAGATATTAGATAAATTTGCAATGTACAATTTTAAATTCATTTAAATAAATTTATTGCTTTTCAATTATCAAAACTTAAATTGGATTGGCCTATCAAGAATCGGGACTTTTCAATAATCAAATCAAATAAAAGGTATAAAATGTTTCAAAAGAAGTTGTTTTTTATAATGCTAACGGCAGTTTTTCTAGGCTGCACACAAACCAAAGATCCGGTTGAGGGGAAAATTGATGAATTATTGTCTAAGATGACCTTGCAGGAAAAAATAGGACAGATGAACCAGCTAACCGGTACCGGTTTGTCAAATGATATGGTCAGTCAAATCAAGTCGGGGAAAGTCGGTTCAATTCTAAATGAGTTGGATTTAAAAACAACCAATGAACTTCAGCGGTTGGCCGTGAAGGAAAGCCGTTTGGGAATACCCATCATTTTTGCCCGGGATGTGATTCATGGTTTTAAAACAATTTTTCCGATTCCTTTGGGACAGGCAGCCACCTGGAATCCTCAACTTGTTGAAAGCGGAGCACGGGTTGCAGCCAAAGAGGCTACCGCCACGGGAATTCGTTGGACATTTGCACCTATGATTGATATTGCGCGGGATCCGCGATGGGGGCGAATTGCAGAATCCTGCGGTGAGGACCCCTATCTCACGTCTCAAATGGGTGCTGCTATGATAAGAGGGTTTCAGGGTAAGAATTTATCCGATCCTACATCCCTGGCTGCCTGTGCCAAACATTTTGCCGGATATGGCGCTACAGAATCCGGGAAAGATTATAATACGACCTGGATCCCGGAACTACAGCTCAGGGATGTTTATTTGCCACCTTTTAAAGTTGCCGTGGAAACAGGTGTCGCCAGTTTTATGTGTTCCTTTAATGATATAAACGGAGTACCTTCCTCGGGGAATGAATTTCTAAACCGGCAAATACTCCGTAAAGAATGGAATTATTCCGGATTGTTGGTTAGTGACTGGGCATCGATTGAGCAGATGATTAAACACGGCGTATGTACAGACTTGAAAGACGCTGCCCGTAAGGCTTTAAAAGCGGGTGTTGATATGGACATGATGAGTTATGCCTACATTAATCAGGCAGAAGGTCTGGTAAAATCAGGGGCCATTTCAGAAAAACAAATCGATGATGCTGTGCGCAATATTCTTCGTTTGAAGTTCAGGTTGGGATTGTTTGATCATCCCTATATAAAGGAACAGGCTAAAATGCCTTTTTACACAGAAGATGCCCTTCGCAAAGCAAAACAGGCTGTAATAGAAAGTGCGATATTATTGAAAAACGAAAAAGATATATTGCCACTTACCGATGCTATTAAATCTGTAGCTGTCATCGGTCCTTTATCCGACGCTCCGGCAGATCAACTGGGCACGTGGTGCTTTGATGCAGAACCGAGTCACAGTGTCACTCCTCTTGCAGCTATAAAGAATTCATACGGTGCGAAGGTAAAAGTTATTACAGAAAAAGGGTTGACTTACAGCAGGGACAGGAGTCCTCAGGGAATTGCTAAAGCTGTTAATGCAGCTAAGAAGGCCGATGTCATTTTGCTTTTTGTCGGAGAGGAGGCAGTCTTGTCGGGTGAAGCCCATTGCCGTGCAGATATTTGTCTGCCGGGAGCACAACCGGAATTAGTGACAGCCTTAAAGAAGACTGGTAAGCCGGTTGTAATGATCGTAATGGCAGGAAGGCCACTTACTATTGGAAAACAAGTAGAAGAAGCTGATGCCGTATTATATGCTTTTCAGGGAGGAACAATGGCCGGCCCGGGGTTGGCCGATTTGATTTTCGGAAAAGCAGTGCCATCGGGTAAGCTTCCGGTTACGTTACCTCGCATGGTTGGGCAGGTTCCCATTTATTATGCACATAAGATGACAGGCCGTCCGGCAGAGAAAATCTGCCTGATTGATAATATACCCGTTGGAGCTGCCCAGACTTCACTTGGGAATACAAGTTATCATTTGGATGCCGGAGATAGTCCGCTTTTCCCATTTGGTTTTGGTTTATCATATACCTCATTTAATTATTCATCCGTAAAGATCTCAAAAAATAAGATGTCGGAGGGTCAAACACTGGACGTAACCTGCAATATAACGAACGCTGGGAAATATGATGGCGCCGAGGTGGCCCAGTTATATATCCGGGATGTGGTAGGTTCATTAGCCCGACCTGTTCGTGAACTAAAGGGATTTCAGAAAATCAATCTTAAAGCGGGAGAGACCAAAACAGTGCGCTTCACGTTGACCAGCGACCAGCTGGCATTCTGGAATGCCGATATGGTAAAGCGGACAGAGCCCGGTGAATTTCAGGTGTGGATTTCAACGGATAGCCAAAGCGGAAAGCCGGTTACTTTTAATTATATATAAAAATAGTATTTGAGGAATGACGAATAAAAGGAATCGTTGCTCAGACAATTAATTTCTAAATGATGAAAAAATATACAACATTTTTAATGCTGACGATTGTATTCTCAGGACTAATTCAATCTGTTTATGCACAAAAAAGAAGTGATAAGCGCGGAGTGTCTTACGACATCCCTTATACCGGTGATTTGCCGGTTCTTTCACAAGGTGTATCGTGGTTCTACAATTGGGGAACCTCTCCAAATAGTGCCATAAGTAGTACTTATAGTCAATATATGGACTATTTTCCAATGGCGTGGAATGGGATAAATGCTACTGCAGTGAGGGCTTTTAAGGCAGCCCACCCTGAATGTAAATATATTTTGGCTTTTAATGAACCCAATCTTACCGATCAGGCAAATATGACTCCAACACAAGCCGCAGCTAAGTGGCCTGATTTGAAAGCTATTGCCACAGAGTTGAATTTAAAAATAATCTCTCCGGCTATGAACTACGGTACGTTGTCCGGTTATAGTGATCCCATCACCTGGTTGGATGAATTTTTTACCCTGGTTCCGCTTTCGGATATCGACGGGATTGCCATACATTGCTATATGAATGATCCGGGAGCTTTAGCCTGGTATGTAGGCCGGTTTGCCAAATATCACAAACCAATTTGGCTTACCGAGTTTTGTTCCTGGGAATACAATGCTCCGTTAACAACTAATGCTACAGTTGGATACGCATATCAACGGGATGGAATGGTTCAAAAAATTGAAGCATTAGAACTTAATCCGCAAGTAGTAAAATATGCCTGGTTTATACCACGAACAAACAATGATGGGGAGTTCCCTTATATGCAACTTCTTAAAAAAGTACAGGGAACAGTTCCGGCAGGGGCATTGACTGAACTTGGACAGATTTACGTCAATATGTCTTCCTTTGACAGTACCCGTTTTTACGGAGTCAATGAGAAAATTGCCGCTAAAGATTATATGAGATCGTACCCGGTAAAGCTGGAGGCGTCCTCTGATCTGGCAAGTAATATACCGATCCAACTGGGAAGTTTTGATAGCAATTTATTTGCCGAATACTTTATTGATGTACCTGCTGCAGGGGCATATCCTCTTACTCTGAGAATCGCAAACACAGCCGGAGTGAATCCGACATTTAAAATCTCATCCAATAATGTTGATTTAATTACTCAAAGCGTTGCCTCGACAGGAGGTATAAACAATTGGGATATCCGAACGATTAATGTAAATTTAGCAGCAGGTAAACAAACTTTGCGAATTACAAGTACCGGAACAACCGGTGTAAAGATGCAATGGCTTAGTTTTGCCAATTCAATAAGTGGGATATATGAAATTCAGGAATCCCGTTTAAAGATTTCTGTGGATGACAGCCAAATGCTACAGATACTATGCAATGAAAGAGTATTGAAAAGTTCCGTATTTGATATAAGCGGTAAAATGCTGCTTCAAAAAGATAATGAACAGGAAATTAATGTTGGAGGATTAGAAAAGGGCGTCTATATTTTGCAAGTCAAACTTGAAAGTGGAAAAATACTTTCTTCCAAATTCGTTATAAACAAATAAACATCATTTACTATAAACCATTCAATTCTTTAAATTTACAATTTATGAAAACAAAAATTACAAAATTATGTATTTTGGTAATTATGACAATTGCCGGAATAACAAAAGTTGCAGGTGCTTCTGCCTATTGTTACACATTTACAGACCCATCGGGTATAACTGGAACAACAGATGCTTTCTACATTACATGGGAAACAAATGCCAATGGACAAGTTATGATAACAATGGATCCGTTTGGCGCTAATCCTTATGCTCTCTTTAGAAATTTCAACTTGGGTTCGTTGACAGTAAACGGGGCGGCATCTTCCACTTATTTTACGGTGTCGTATAGTGGCTCAACGGCTGTTCCTGCGCCTACTAATAGAACCTATAACAAACAAGTAATATTAACCCCAATAGCGGGAGTAACTATTCCTAGTGGTGCAACGCTTGCTTTTAACGGAGCATTAGAATATATGACAGCGAACACCGGTGCTTTGAATAACTTGTGGCCAACTGTAACTTTTACTTATACGTATGGAACTTCATGTACTGGAGTAGCCAAAGTAACAACAACCCCTGGATCAATTAATTTCACTCCAACACAAGGAACTCAAACATTTTCACTGAACGGACTAAACTTAACAGGAAATTTGACACTCACTGCATCGCAAGGATTAAGTGTAAGCCCAACTACCATAACTCCTGAAGCCGATGGAACAATTGCTGCTGCTAATCAAACAGCAACTGTTACTTGGGTAGGAGGAGCGACTACCGGTGGTAAAATAACCATTTCAGGTGGAGGATTAGTTAATTCAATGATAGAAAATGTTACTTCATCGGGATTTTCTGAATTTTGTAATACGGTGATTTCACAAGACGGCGGTGGTGTTTTAGATTTAGCATACCTTACGGTTGGTACGAGCGCCGATAGAACACAAGTGATATTTAATATTTTGCCCTATGATACAAGTACAGGTGCTACTGCCATTTTGAAAAATGTGGGGACAATTAAAGTCAATGGAACAACGGTTACGCCAACAATTACTTATAGCACAGATAAAACGATGGCAACTGCTACATTTTCAAACGCACTTTCAAACGGCGATGTTATTACATTCGGTGGTGGCGCTCTTGTATGGGGACTGACGGGAACGCTATGGAATAATAACAATTGCTTTCAAAATAATGCGAACAAAACATATACTGTAGGTTTGGGATGTAGCGTAGCGCAAGCTGACAATATTGCCCCGGCTGTTGTTGGAGCAAGCATGGCAAGCGCTACATCGTACAATGCAGTTATCAGTGTGAATGCTACCGATAACATTGGGGTTACGAATATTCATTTTATAGATGCTGCTAATGGAATAGACGTAACACAAGCAGCCAAGTCCGATAATGGTGCGGCAGATTATGCTATCAGCAATTTGCAAGGAAATACTACTTACTCTTTTGTAATTAAGGCATTGGATTTGGCTGGAAATGAAACCGCAATAGGAGATGCTAAAACAGTTTCTTTTACCACATTGCATACGCCTCAAATAACTGCAATTCCAAACTCATTGGACTTTACTCCAACCGCCGGTTCTAAAACATTTACATTGTCGGGCGCTTATGTTACAGATGGAATCCAACTGAGTGCTCCTGTTGGTTACATAGTTACTCCAAGCACGTTAACTCCAATCGATGGCACAATAGCTTCAACAACCGTAACTGTTAATTGGCTTAATGGATTAGGGAATAAAATTGTAGTCAATGGTGGTGGTTTACAGAATCCTGTAAAGCTAATTGATTTAACATACTCAGGTGGGTTTTCGGATTATTGCAGCTATGTTATCACACAAGGAGGTGGAGCTACTTTGACAACACCTGCATTAGTGAACATAAGTCTAAATACTGATAAAACGATACTTACTTATGAAATTGCACCTTTTGATATAACAGGTGATGCTACATGGAATGGCAATTCATTGGGAGCAAATATAATACTGTTAAATGGAGTCGCAGCAACAGCCACACGTACTCAAGTTGACAGCCATACAATTACAATTACATTCAGTCAAGCATTAACAATAGGAGATGTGATAAGCTATGCTCCGGGTACAACAATGGTTTGGACCACGTCAGGCTATACTAATTATGGAAACAATGGTAATTGTTACATAGATGGTTGGAGTAAAACTTATACCGTAGGCCAGACTTGTAATCTAAATCCTGGTCCAACAACTTCAACACCTTCCATTTCAGAGCAGGAACTTAATGTTTATCCTAACCCTGCAAATGACAAAATCAATATTACAGGTGAAGTTGCTCAAGTTGCTATTTATTCAGTTCAGGGACAACTTGTTCATACATCTTTCAATAAACATACAGTTGATGTATCTTCATTTGCTAAAGGTTTCTATTTCGTAAAAGTTACCGATAAGCTTGGTAATCAGAAATCATCAAAATTAGAAATTCAGTAAATTCATTGACGGGAGAGGGTAGTCCTATTTACCTTCTTCCGTATTTTCTGTCTCGTTTAGTTGTAGAATAATTCACAGATGCTGATAATGATCCATTGGTATATAAATGGAACAGCTGGCTAGATCTTCTACATCAACAATTCTTTATCCTCCCGCTCTGTTGACTCACGTAACAGAGTTAAGAAAGGAGAGTACTATACTACTTTAAATTGACTGTTGATGATAGAATAGCTGTAGATTTCGATATTGTAAAGATGATAAGTTATTCCTGTACGGAATTGGTAGAAGTTACCAATAAAGGATTATCATTTTTCCAAATACCGTTTATATATCTTTCTTTATTCAAAACGAAGGAAATCATTCGGTTGATGAAGTGTAAATATCTGATATGAATGGCAGGCTTCTAAAGGCAATTACAGTAAATTCCAATGGGTCATCATTTAGTTGAGTTTCTCAATAAAATTATTGTATCTGTTTATTGGGAAAGTATAGGACGTATAAAGCTCTTTTAAATTGTAAAGAGGTTACGGTTAATCCTGCCATCAACGAATAAAGCAGAAAATCAAAGATCAACAAAATTAGAAATTTGCTAAATCCAATTTAAAGAAGAAAATAACTGCTGATTTGTTTTCTTCCTCTCATATCAATAGATTTCTAAATATATTAGAATCAGGTTATCAAGCTTATAAAAAGTTTTATTCCAACTAATTTGTATCAAGATGAGAAAAAGTTTTATTTTACTTATTTGCTTTTATTTTGCAGTTAAAATGTTTGGACAGCAACCAATTCAGGTTGGAGCAGGGAGTTATGCCGAATATCCGCCCGATAGTGTGGTAAATGATGATGGCTACTTTGCAAAGCCGTACAGTTGGTTCAGAGATAATTGGAATAATCTTTATATTCATGAGAATGCTCGCCATAAACCACTGCCAACCAATAAATGGTGGACAAATTATGTCTTTTCGCAATACGGAGGTGAAGCCTGGGCTTATCCACAGGCTGTTTCGGCAGATAATGAAGGAATCAATATTAAGATACCGGATGGGTTTCAGGGTGCCGGTATGGTTACTACTCCGTTTCTGGAAGTAAAAGGAGCTTCTAAACTTCAGGTGAATGATGAAGCCATTGTATTCGCTGATTTTGAAAGTACAACCTATCCAACCGGCTGGACAGTTGCTCCAAATCCGGCATTTTCAGGGCCGGTAGCGTTGTCTGAAATTAACCAGAGTCCTACACCGAATGGATTTGGCGGAACACGTTTTGTAAATTCGTTTAACGGAAATGCAGCAAAATTATCTCTCATTTCACCTTCTTTTGTTATTTCCAAAAATTATATTCGTCTTTCAGTTGGAGGAGGGAACTATATCAATGATACCTATGTCGGCTTGTTCATTAATGGCGTCAGGGTTTTTGCGGAAACTGGACAGAATAGCGGGAATCTTACTCAACGAACCTGGGATGTATCAAGCTATATAGGACAAACAGCGGAAATACGCATTGTGGATAACTCTACGGCCGGTTGGGGATTTATTATGTGTGATGATATTGTTTTTTCAAACAGTACATTTGCCGGGACAGGCTATCCAACGGATTTTGCTCCGGTAAGTTCGAATGTGTACGACTGGACTGATCTTGGCTTTACATTCAGGAGTGAAGATGTCAATGGAAGGTACATGAACGTGACCTTGGTCCATGGTATTCCTTTTACGTGGATTGAATTAAACAATCTTGTCCCCATCCTTAAACCGGGAGTTGCTTCCAGTATTTATGATATAAATGGCAATGAAGTCATAAATTTCCCGGCTCAATTGGATGCTTGCACCATGGAATTTGCCGGAAGAGTTTATGGCATTCATTTCCCAATCGGAAGTAAACTCTACAAATCGAAAGGAGGGGATTTTCAGGTGGAAATTCCTGCTGGAAGTCCACAGTATATAGTTGTTTCAGATCTTCCTTCCCGAGATTTACTTTCCACTTACGATGGCTATGCCAGGAACAAACCAACCAATACAACCTATAGTTGGGATTATCAGATTGCCGCCGGGAATATCTCTACGGAGTTTAAAATAGATGCCAAAAATCTACAGACAGCTGCAACGGGCGGACAAACCGTGATGAGCTTTCTGCCTCATCATTATAGAAATACAACAAATAATTTGTCTTTTATAAGTGGTGCAGATTATCAGGTGATTGTTGGGAAAATGCATACAGCTGTTGGAAGTGATTTTACGTTAAATTACAAATTTGGCGGTATGCCACCCTATCTTCCTGAACCGCTAAATATGACAGACCTACAAAAGACACGGCTAAACAGCATGCTATCGGCAAGAGCTGCCGCTTCCGGTGGATTTAACGGCAATACCTATGCGAAGGGATTAGGCGAAGAATCGAATATGATGCTTATGGCTAAAGCGGAAGATAATGCTGGTTTTGGAACCTTAAAGACAAATTTAAAAACAGAATTGGTGGATTGGTTGACTTATGACCCTTCCGAAGCCAACAAGAAACAATATTTCTTTGCCAAATACCCGAATTATGGCGCTATCATTGGGTTCCCTCCGGGGTATGGTTCCCAGGGTTTCAATGATCTGCATTTCCACTATGGGTATTTTGCAATGGGTGCCGCCCGTTTGATGATGGTAGATGACGACTTTAAAAAGAATTATGCAGGGATGGTTAAACTGGTTACCAAGTCATTTGCCAATTGGAAACATTACCCGGATGGGGGTGATTATTTACCGTTTTTAAGAACATTCGATCCTTATTTGGGACATTCTTTTGCCGGGGGAACCGGTGATGGGGGTGGTAATAACCAGGAATCCACTTCGGAAGCTGTTCATTCCTGGTTTGGCATCTATTTGCTGGGTGTTGAGCTGAATGATCCGGAAATCATTAATACGGGAGCTATGGGCTATTTACTTGAAACAACTGCAGCCCGGGAGTATTGGTTAAACATGTACGGAGATAATTGGCCATCAACGTACACTAAAAACTATGTTGGGATTGTAAGAACGGATAACCTGGGCTGGGCAACTTATTTTAGTGGTGATCCGGCATGGATGTTGGGTATTCAGGCAGTTCCGTGCGATTTCTTTTATCAATACCTGGGCCAGGATTCCACGAAGATGAGTTCCATTTGGCAGTCGATGATTACAGACAGAACTACAAATATGTACGATCCGGATGGAACCGGTCCGTTAACTTCCATTCCGTTCTCCCCAACTACCGACAAATTCCAGAATATCTTAAATATGGGCTCTTACCTGGGTGGTTATCATGTCAATATACTGAATACGTTCCAACCGGAATATACGTCATCAATCGTTGATTCGCTTTATCTCCAAGGGGGAAGTTGGGCGAATGATGTAAATTCCACCACCAATTATTATTTGGCAAATGCTATTTTAACTTACGGAACGCCTGCCGAAGGTTATCATACCAGTATTGCCTCCGGCGCAGTGTATAAGAATAAAAAGGGAGAACTGACTTACTTGCTTTATAATCCTACAAGTGCGGATGAAAATGTGGATATTTACAAAGATGGGGCTGTGATAGAAACTATAAAAGTAGGAGCCGGTAAATATTATAATTCCAGGATTATAGGCGGACAAAAACCCTCTGTAACCATTACTTCCCAACAAGCAAATGCCAAGCTGGCCTTAAATGACCAGGTAAAGGTTTCTGCCTCTGCAAGTGATAAAGATGGAACGGTACAGTCGGTTAAATTCTACCTGGGAAATGATTCTATAGGGATTGCTTATACGGAACCTTATCAGATAACATTTAAGCCTACCGTATCGGGAGTGCAGAACCTGAAAGCAGTTGCGACTGATAACGATGGACTTAATAGCGATCCGTTTACAGTATCGGTAGAGGTCTTGACAGCCGGCCAAACTCCTTATAATGGCACTCCCTGGAATGTCCCGGCTGATAAAATTCTGGCAGTACAATTCGATAATGGTGGCCCTGAAATTGCTTGCCACGATAACGAAATTGCCATACAGGGCGGAAATAACCTCCGTGCTTCGACCGGGGTAGAAACTGAGAATAGCAATGGCACAGACGGGAACATTGGGTATACCAATGCCGGGGAATGGTACGAATATACGATAAATGTTAAAGCAGCTGGTGTATATTCATTTACTCCTCATTTATCTTCTGCCGGGGGTGGCACTATGCACGTTGAAATAGATGGTGTAAACAAAACCGGTGCTTTGGTCATTAATAAAACAGGTTCATGGGGTACTTATAAGGATACGTTGGTTGCGAATATTCCTCTTTTGGCTGGTACACAGGTTATGCGCATTGCTATTGATAAAGCAGGCATGAATTTAAGCTCCTATAAATTTGCCCTTACAACAGCCAATATGCCTCCGGCTGCCCAAGCAGGACCCGATCAGGTAGTTCTTTGGCCTCTAAATTCAATAACTTTGACAGGACAGGGCCAGGGATTAGCCGGAGCTACGATTACTAACTACGAATGGAAACAAGTAGATTCAAACTCATCGGTAACAATATCCAATCCAAATGTCGCTTCTCCGGTTATTTCGAATTTAATGTTGGGAACATACATTTTTGAATTGACTGTAACCGATAATAATGGGCTGAAAGCAACCGATCAGGTTGTTGTATTGGTTAAACCGTCCAACTATGCTCCGATAGCAAACCCCGGAAGCAGCCAGACCATTTCGTCTTCAGTTCAGCAATTGCTATTGGATGGCAGTGCTTCCAACGATCCGGATGGAAGTATTGTGAAATATGAATGGAAACAAATTGATTTAAATAATAAGCTTACGTTGAATCAATTGAACCAATTGGATCCTATAGCCAAAGTAACTGGTTTTGAACCTGGCAAATTATATATTTTCCAGTTGACGGTTACTGACAACCAGGGAGCTACTGCGTCCGACAATGTAAGGGTTGTGGTTGATGGGATAACCGCCGTCCCTGAATTGAAGAATCAACAGGTTGCAGTTTATCCGAATCCGTTTACGAATCGGTTAGTCGTTTTGACGGATAAAAATGCCGGATTCAGGAAACTAACAGTGCATTCACTTACAGGCACTCTGATCCGGGAAGAAAATATCACCGACAGATCGGTAATTGAATTAAATACTTCTGAATTGGTTCGGGGATATTATGTGCTGACGTTAACTTCGGACACTGGAATTGTAACCAGAAAAATCATTAAATGATGGTGATTTAATTACTAACGGAATCATTTTCTTGATTCCGTTAGTTCAATATGCCCTGCAACAGGATATGCGATTTCCATATCGCGTTCTTAGACCACGAAACTTTTAAACTCTTCAAATAAAACTATTAAATAATCATGAAAAAATTGTTATTCTTTTTTGCTGTATTTATACAGGCACAGTTGAGTGTTGCCCAGACACCCATATCCGCATGGGCTTCAAGCGAAAATGGCGGAAACAAGGCTGCCAATGCTATTGATGCCAGTCTGACAACTCGTTGGGAAAGTGTTCAGGGCAGTGATAACCAATGGTTCGCTGTCGATTTAGGGAAAGATTATTACGTTTATACAGTAAATATAAACTGGGAAGCTGCTTATGCAACATCATACAAGATCCAAATTTCTGACGACAAGACTTTTACGACATATTCAGAGATAGCATCAGTGACCAACAGTAATGGTAAACTGGACACTGTATTGACAAATAATACGGTAAAAGGGCGTTATGTACGAATGTTGGGAATTAAACGTGCCACAGGGTATGGATATTCAATTTTTGACTTTAAGGTGTTAGGGACAGAGACGTTGAATCAGGTTGCCGTAACGCTGGATGTCCCTTATGTACAGTATATGCAATTACAATTAACTCCTACTGATTTGAATTCAAATTCAGTTATAATCGTTCAAAATACGGCAAAGCAGGTACCCCTGAGTTTTAATGAATTTACCCCGATTTCACTCGATTTAATGGATTTCCGGGGGGACTATTATTTTGATCTATGGGCACTTAAAAATGGATCAACAACGGATACGATCAGAGGGGTTCCTTTTTTGGCAACTGCCTACAATAATATGGTTATTCACGTGAAACTGACGCCAAAAGTAAGTACCGGAAATAAGTTCCCGGTGGCCGATGCCGGAATGGATCAAATTATTTATTCTCCTCAGAATAGCATTGTGATTGATGGCTCGAAAAGTCAGGACCCGGATGGTACCATTGTATCGTACAAATGGGTGCAAAATACAGGTCCAACTACTGCTACATTAGCCAATACAACGACTCCAATACTCACAGCAAGCAATTTATCGCTAGGTGATTACGGATTTTCTCTGACTGTAACTGATAATGGTGGTCTTGTAGGTACCGATGAAGTAGTGATATCGGTGAAAACCCCGGATCAAGTTGACTTCCAATTAAGTACTCCGGCTGATAAATCCATGGTTACCGATACCCGCAGGCCCACCTTGGCCTGGAATGCCTGTGCGGGTGCTACTAATTACGAGGTTTACTTAAACATTACCCGGTCTGATTATGCCTGGTATGCTTCCGGAAATTTGCTGGACAGGTATACGAAAGTAGGTGAAACTACATCTAACTCTTTTACAGTCCCTATCGATTTAGTTGATCGTTGGACTTACAAATGGTATGTGGTAGCCACAACCCCCGGAGGTGCTAAATATTCCAATAAAACTCAGTTCGGATTGTACATACCTACGTTGGAACAAGAAGCCGACGGAATAAATATTATCAATGGCTGTCGCGATATGAATAAAGATGGTATCATTGAACCATTCGAAGATTGGCATTTAACTCCGCAGCAGCGGGTTGATGATATCATGAGTCGATTAACGGAACAAGAAAAATTCTGTCAGCTTTTCTATGGTGCTGAAGGAAGTGATCCAGAAAGCCCTATGGCAGGTTTCTCATTCTCATACGGAGTGGAAAGTGGTATGAGAGCTACCCAATATGCTTGTGCAAAATCCCGTATGGGAATACCTACAGCATTTGCAGGCGATAAAGCGAATGGTTGGAAAACGTCTTTCCCATCGCAGATTGGGTTGGCAGCCATGCGCGATATGAATATGGTGTATGAATGTGGTAATATGCAACGAATTGAAGAAAAATCATTTGGTTTTACCGGATTATTATGTCCCTTGGCCGAGGTAGATACAAAAGCACTCTATCCACGAATCCAGGAAGGCTCCGGCGAAAATGCAGATGATGCTGCTGCCATTATCCGGGCTATGGTTTGTGGGATGCAAGGGGGGCCGGAAATTAATCCTCATTCCATGATGACAACCGTAAAACACTGGGCTAGCCAGGGTGCCGGTGGTGAGAGTGTATTACAATACGATTCGGTGACCATCAAATATCACATGAAACCCTGGATTGCAGCCGTGGAAGCCAATGCCTGTTCTGCCATGCCCGGGTATAATACCAGCCAATATCTTGATCCGGATAATGGTGCGAATACAAGTAAAAAAGGCATTGATTATCTGCGGAACACGATCAAATGGACCGGTTTTGTGGTGACTGACTGGCTGGCTGCCAATACGGCTCAATCTATTGCCAGCTTAGGAGCCGGTATTGATGTCATGGGAGGTGCACCTTCCACTACCACAGATCGTGCAGCATTAATTGCCGCTATTGGAATTGATCGGATCAATGAATCATGCAGAAGAATTATGAATCTGAAGATTCGGCTGGGAATGTTTGAAAACCCGTATGCTGATCCAACCTGTACTTATACCAAAGCGGATCACCACGCACTCGTTCTCAGCGCAGCTAAAAAGTGTATCACGTTATTGAAAAATGACGGTGTCTTGCCCCTAAAACTGGCTTCAGGGAGTGAAGTGGTGGTGGGCGGGCCCCGTGCTACATGGGCAGGTCAAAATAATGACCCGAATGTGATATGGCAGTCAATCTATTATGATGATCCATTAGTGAAGAACCATTTGCAGGCAATTACAGAACGTGGTGCTAAAGATGGGCTGATCGTTTATCGTGATGACAGTACCCATCTGAATCCAAAAGTAGTGGTGGTAGTTATTGGAGAACAAAGTTATACTCATGGAACAGAATGGGCTGATAAAAACCCGAATATCCCTGATGATCAATTTAATATCATAAAAGGGTTTCATGACAGAGGCGTGAAAACGATTGTTGTCATTAATTGCCCACGTCCATACGTGTTAACGAATTTGCTGGATGTTTCTGATGCTATTATGTTGATTTACCGCGGTGGAACCGGAATTGGAGAAGCCACTGCCGGATTAATCTTCGGTGATTACCTCCCTTCAGGACGCACACCTTTTCAGTTGCCAAGATCGCTGTCCCAGCTGGGATCTGATGATGTCACGAATATGGTGGAGAAATGGGATCTTCCGTATGATTTTGGTGCAACAACTTCCGACCGTTCTTTAATTAGAGGCTATATTGGCAGGGGTGAAGCTGTTCCTCCTATTTTTGGAGATCCATTGTTCCAGTATGGTTATGGACTTCAGGATTTTGGAACCACGGATGCTACGCCATCCTCTGCATTTGATTTGACCACTCCGGCAAATAACACGAATATAAATGCCGGCAATGTGGTGTTTACATGGCAACCCAGTACAGATGCCGAATCCGGTATTAAGGATTATGAACTCTATATCGATAATGTCAAAATAGTGGAAGCAAATTCAACATCGTATACCTATCCTCTGTTTGATACAGGATCTCATACCTGGTATGTGAAGGCTGTAAATGGAGGGGGACTCTCTACAGTATCCACTTCGGTATTTAATTTTACTGCCAAATCAGTAACCGCCATTCCAACGGTTAAACTGGGAAATAATGATCTGAATGTGTATCCAAATCCGTTCCATGATAAGATTAATATTTTACTCCCCGGTACGGGTAGATGGAGCAGAGTGAGGATCATTGATATGACAGGGAAAACGATTGTCAATAAAGAAGTAAAAGGCGAAGTGATTTTACTTGATCTATCATCGTATCAATCGGGATTGTATAACCTGTTAATTGATGGAGCTGATGGTGTGAAAACCAGTAAACTACTTAAGAATTAATTAGTTTGTATTGTATAATAACCATTTTGATTTGAATCATTGAGTCTGATAAAACGTCAGGCTCAATGATTTAAAATACGGATAAAGTGAAAAAGGAAAAATTTGAATGGAACGATTTGTTATTTCTGGTAATTGTAATGGGTCCATTTATGGTCGTGTTAGTACTTGCAAAAATACTATAAAGGGAAAATAAAATTCTAAGGAAGCTTTCTAAAAAGGATTTTTACATTAAATGATTTTGTGGATAAGTACAGCATGGGAATTAGTATCTATTATTTAAGACATACCTAACAGGTTTTTAAAACCTGTTAGGTATCCTGTTTCGCTAAAAATATCTTTTAAATTGTATAAACTAATTATCGTTCAATACTTAGAGTGAATTGCTTAAAAGTAAATCTGAAGAATAAAAAAAAGAGATGTCGTATTAACAGCTATCAAGCAATTTAGTTCGATAAATACGGGTGTTTTGTTTCCAATGATGAAAAAGAGACAGTCAGAATCTTAATCCGGTCTAAAAACTCATTGGAATTTTTTGTGTCAGAAGGTCAGTCAGGCTCATTAAGTATTTTTAATCCCGATGGAAAAGCTGTTTATACCGGCAGCTTGTTTAATTCAAAAACAATTGAAATTCAACAACCGGGAATCCGGATCATCAAGATGGCGTTGAATAATAAAATTATAACAAAGAAAATCGTTTTAAATTAGTATTTATTTGGTTGTTAAGTCGCAGTATAGCGATCGTATTAGTGTTTAAGGTGTAAATGAGTGGCGTTGTTTAGTTCATCAAAATGGTCCTAAAGTGGTTTTTAATCACACTTAGGACCATTTTGGTTTATAACCGGTTGAGTAATGATGTCCTGTTTATGCTTCGATGCATCGGACCTGGAGCCCGGCAAAATTATAAGATTTGTATTGCACTGAAACTTGTTTATTCTTTTGCAGAATCCGGCTCTGGAATGAAAATTTGCCGGAAGTGAGGACTTAAAACGATCGGGGGAACACAGAGGATGTTTTTTAAATTAACGTGAGTTTGGTATAAGCATTTAGATGTTTTGCTCCTATATTGCTTAAAAATAAGGTAATAAGGTTTTAAAACCGTATCTTAAACTGCTACTGAGGTGAATATTTATGAAAATAAGGTCTACACCTTAGTAGCCTGATAAGACCCCACCAAACAAAACCTTATTGTATTGTTCAACTAATTGTTTTATAATGTATTGCGTGCTTACTTATGTCGAACTCACGTTAATTACCATCCTATCGGAACCGATAGTTACATCGTAGGATTATGAACGTGATGGAGACCTGAATTTCTATCCTGCCATCCGAAGCGCGATAAAGCTATATACCGGCAACTATACAGGCTACCTACCTCCTATGAACCTCCTATGAACCTCCCGGGAAAGGGATTATAAAAGGTTTACTAAATAGATTGGAAACACATAAACAATACATAGTTAATATATATCTATATAAATATGTTTTGACTATGTATCATATATGTATTATATATGTTTTATCTATGTATTATATAAGGCCACTCCCGGGAGGTTCCCAGGAGGTTCTGCACAGCTTTGTAGGAGAAAGGGTCCCTGTTAAACAACGGGAGAACTGTTTAAGTAAACTCCTGCGAAACTTTAGTTAGATAATTAAACTGACACGCGTATAGATATTTATCCGATGCCCTGGAACGTGTTTCGATCAGAAGCTATTCTTATAGTCGATTTCCCCACGCAGTTTAATCGCTTTCTTCTCTTTATCCGGCCTTCGCCCAACCTTGGTTCTGATTTTGATTCTCCTGAATAGACGACATTGCAGGTTGATTACCCGCACAACACACAATAGTGCATTGCTATGCAGCAGCTAAAAAATAATGTCGTATTGTATCGACTAGCTTTAGCCAGGCGGCAAGCATTCTTTGGGATATTGAACCCGGTATCCTCCAGGAAGTACCTATTGATAATTGATGACGCGTCCTGCTATCCAAACTAAGTGCCACCTGCCTTACCGGACTAAGGTCAGGAAATAAAAAGCCTTTTTCATTTCGGAATTTCGGTTCTGAAACTTTTCAATTCCAAAATAGCGCATTTACCCGGAATCCTGCTTTTTTATCCGGTTGCTCTGCTTTTCGTTCACCTTCTGTTCGCTATTTGTTTAGAGATCTCTCCTATGTGCTGGTTATATATGGTTTAACCTAAAACAGTTGGCGACAAAGGTGTCGCAACTAATGCCGTTTGCATAAATAACAGAGTCTATTTTTAACTTTCTCTCGTTGAGCAGTTTAGTTGTTTCGTTGCCCGGAATGTACACAAAGCTACCATTCGTAACGGCATGAACCATTGTCCGATTATAAAACAGGTTGGACTGCTTTATAATTACAGAAGGTAAAAGAAGAAAGGGAAAAACCGGAAGCCGCATTTACAGGTTGTGAGTATTGTCTTGAATTTTGTTTCCTTTCTTTGGAACCCGATTCCAGGACGATACTCATTCCTCATTCCCGAGTAAGTAAATGACATGAAGTGTCCTGCTTCTTTTTATAAAATACGACAATCTATTATTCCGACTATCTACTTTCTTTTAAATAAATAATTAAAACTTATCTTCCCCTTATTTGGCATTGTTTATTCAATAAGTTATTTGGAAGAAACTAAAAAAGGTATCTTTTTAAGTGTGAAATACAACCGAAAAACATGTTGTAAAACATAAACTTAACTAATTTGCAGATATACAATGAAATAAGTCTAGATATGTAGTAGTTGTATGAAAACAATTATTCTTAATTGTGAGTTTTTGTGAGGTGATTTTTGATAAGTCGTAAACTTATTTCATATATATTTGCGGTATAATCTTTAATAGTATTACGATATATTATTAATTATTTTGAGTTTACGATATGAAATATTCAAAACAATGCTTTTAGCTATTTTACGTAGAAGTTATGTTAGTTTTTGGAAATGTTTTATGCCGGTTGAGGAACAGTAAGTATTTTAATTTATATATATGTTTAATAATATGAAAAAAGCAATTTTACTTTTGTGTTGCCTGATAGTAACGCAATTATTACTTGCACAGACTTGGAAAGTGTCTGGAGTTGTCAAAGGATCAGAAGATGGTCTCCCCTTGCCGGGGGTGAGTGTCGTTATTAAAGGGGCAAAAGCTACAGGTACCATCACTGACGCTGACGGTAAATTCTCAATTAATGTTCCTGCTGGACATTCTTTGTCTTTTACTTATATTGGGTATCGACCATTGGTTAAAGAAATAAATAAGAATCAGGATTTAAATATCAGTTTAGAGTCTGATTCAAGAATGTTGGATGAAGTAGTTGCTATAGGTTATGGTACCATGAAAAAAAGTGATTTAACCGGTGCAGTAGGTTCTGTTTCGGGGAAGGAGCTTAAGATGGCTCCGGTAGCACGCGTAGACCAAGCATTGCAAGGGCGCATGGCCGGTGTAACGGTTAATTCCAATTCGGGGCAACCGGGAGCCGATGCCATTATTCATATCCGAGGTGTGGGTACAACCGGCGTCTCAACTCCTATCTACGTAGTAGATGGAATTGTGACGGACAACATTAATTTTTTAAGTACCAGTGATATTGCTTCCCTGGAAGTATTAAAGGATGCTTCTACAGCAGCCATCTATGGCTCGCGTGGTGCGAATGGCGTGATTTTGATTACCACCAAGAAAGGGGATAAAACAGGGAAGGCTAATATTACATTTGAATCGTATGTAGGCACACAAAACACCTGGAAAAAGTTAGACGTCATGGGACGGGATGAATTTGCCAATCTGGTAGCCTTGATGGGAAATACAAAAAAAGAATACGATGCGGTTGGACTCAACGAATGGATCCGTTCGAACTATACGCCGAACAGCGATACACGTTATCCACGCATTATCGAACACAATACTGACGGTAGTGTAAAAACCCCGGGCATTGATTATACCAAATACGATACTAATTGGCAAGACCAGGTATTCGTAAAAAATGCCATGATGCACAATTATTATGTATCGGCCGATGGAGGAACTGAAAAGGGGAATTATTTAATGAGTTTCAATAAATTCGACCAGGATGGAACCCTGATCGGTTCGTATTACAATCGTATGACCATTCGGTTAAATACCTCCATGGAAGTAAAAAAATGGTTACGGATTGGTGAAAACCTTTCATTTACCAATTCACACAGTTACAACGTACAAAATAACGGGAATACGGCTCTTATTGCCAGCGCTCTTTCGATGGCACCATGGGATCCACTGACCTATGCTGCAGGAAGCCTAAGCGGCTATCCGGGCAAGCAAGTTGCCAAACAGGTGGACCTGAGCGGAAGATATTCCACGCCATCACTTTTTCGGAATGTGATGCATCCTTATAACCAGGTATACAATTCAAAACCCAATAATACCAGCATAGATTGGGTGGGTGATATTTACGCGGAGTTGAGACCTTTTAAAGGACTGGTTGTACGGGGCGATGTAAGTTCGAAAATGTGGAACGGATCGAGCAGAACATATAATCCGGTGCTCGATGTGATCTATAATGCAACTTCAAACAACAGTGTATCTGCATCCGAAACGCAGTCCCAACAACTGACTTATGAAGGAACAGCGACCTATAATACCAAATTTTTAGATAAACACGAAATTACGGCGATGGTCGGTTCCTCCATGGAAGAAGTTAATTCTTATTCGGTCAATGCAAGCGGTAACTATTTGACGAATACCAGTCCAACGAATTGGTATGTGAACCAAACCTCGAGTGCCGTGTATGATGACCCGGTTACCAAAACACCGACATCTGACCGGACAGGAGGAGACGCGGTAAGCAAAGGAAGAATGGCTTCGTATTTTGGTAGGTTAAATTATACGTTTGACAGTAAATACCTGTTGACAGGAAATTTCAGGTACGATGGTTCGTCCAAGCTTTCGACCGGGCATTACTGGCGGGCATTTCCTTCCGTAGCAGGAGCCTGGAAAATCAGTGAGGAAAGTTTCTTCGAACCGGTTAAAAAAACCATTGATTACATGAAATTACGTGTGGGATGGGGATTACTGGGGAATGAACGCATTTTAAGTGAAACTGGTGCTAATACAGTAACCTGGGAAACAGCTACGTACATGGTAGGATATCCATATGGAACTCCGAGTAACTTGGCCAATGGCGTCGGTTTGTCAGCAGCTAACTTTCCACAAATCATAGAATGGGAAAGAACGAAGCAAACCGATATTGGATTTGATTTTGGATTGTTTGGAAAAATAAGCGGGAACTTAGATTTGTACCGTAGACTAACAGAGGGAATGCTTATGACCGTAAAAGCACCGGCACACGTAGGTTTTATATACGATGTAACAGCGAATGCAGCCACGGTTAGAAATGATGGAATCGAATTTTCCTTAGATTATCACGATAAAATAGGAGCATTTAATTATTCCATTGGTGGAAACCTTTCGTTGACTGATAATAAACTGACAGCTACCAATGGAGGTCAGGCCATTTGGGATGGCTTCATTATGAGCGACCAGGGTTATGCATTGAAAACTATTTATGTCATGAAATATCAAGGTGTATTCCAAACCCAGGATGAAATTAATGCGTATACATGGACCAACCCAACAACAGGAGCCAAACAATTAATACAGCCAAGCGCTAAGCCGGGTGATGCAAAGTATGCCGATTTGAATCATGATGGACAGATTACTTCGTTGGATCGTTATGATGCCGGAAATGCGTTTCCACCACTCACCTACGGGTTTAATGTGACGGCAAATTACAAAGGTTTTGATTTGCAGGTTTTTTTTCAAGGTGTATCAGGAAACGAAGTGTATAACGCTTTGAGACAAAATAAGTTGGAACTTGATGGTTCTGCCGGAATTTTGAGTACCGATATGCGCAATGTGTTTTATGCGGTACGTCAAAACCCGAATGACCCGACCAGCCCCTGGATAAACGGAGTGCCCGGTTCGAATGGCTCCATTCCTAATCCAACGAAAACAGCAGGAAATGCGACGGATAACGCACTTGCTTCGAGCCGGTTTGTAGAAGATGCGTCTTATTTGCGTTTAAAAAACCTGCAATTGGGGTATACCATTCCAGAAAATCTTACTAGGAAAGTAGGAATTAACAGGGTACGCTTCTATATCGGTGGAAGTAACTTGCTGACCTTTACCAAATACAAAGGTTTTGACCCTGAGGTAGGCAGCGATGGACGGGATTATGGAAACTTTCCACAAGCACGTACCGTACTTGTAGGTCTGAATATGAACTTTTAATTAGTAAAATACAATGAAAACGAAAAATCAGTTTTATCTTATACTTGCATTGATGGGAATCTTCTTTTCTTCGTGCGATGATTACTTAAGCTTTCCGAAAGTTGCAGTGGTTAAACTTGACGATGCTTTTATAAGTGCCAAATCAGCGACTGAGTCTGCCACGGCTTGTTATGCCCCATTAACCTGGGAATATCAAAATAACGGGGGTACATTTTTCAATGAATGGTTTATTGGGGATATTTGTTCGGATGATGCCCTCAAGGGAAGCAATACATTGAGTGATATGGGTACGGTTTTCGATATGGAGAATTTCAAGACAAAATCGGACAACAATTCTTTATTGTGGTATTACCGGGCACAATATGTAGGTATTTTTAGATGCAACCTCGTGTATGAATATGTACCTAAAATGGATCCTGCGTTGTTTGCTAAAGAAAAAGCGGGTTTACAGAACCGGGTGCTTGCCGAAGCCTCCTTTCTTCGGGCTATGTATTATTTCCGATTAGTACGGGTTTATGGAGGGGTACCGGTAGTAAATCATATTATCAAAGCGCAGTCAGATTGGAAACAACCGCGGGCCACAGAAAGCGAAGTCTATGACCAGATCTACAGCGATTTGAAATTTGCCATCCGATACTTGCCGGAAAGAAACGGATATGCCGCTACTGATTTAGGGCGTGCCACCAAAGGGGCTGCACGTGCATTACTGATGAAGTCCTATCTGAATAACCACAATTACAATGATGCCAAATTACAGGGGGATAGCATTATTAACTCATCGCAATATACTTTGGTTCCGAATTATAACGATATTTTCACCATAGAAGGTGAAAATAGTTCGGAATCTGTTTTTGAGATACAATATGTCATGGACCCTACTTCCGATGTATGGAATGGAATGGGATTTACCCGCGGCAATATAACACCTATGATGGTTCGTCCACGTTGGGCAACCGGCACCCTGATAGAAGGTTGGGGCTTTAACCGTCCCACCCAGGAATTGTACGATGAATTTGAACCCGGCGATCCGCGCCGTGATGCGGCCATTTATGCCCCCACACTCGACCAGGTGGCAGCAAGCGATGATAATACAAACAATGTTAATGTATATCTAGGCGATCGTTATACATCCCGGAAATATTCGATGATGAACCCCGATACCACCTGGATTTCTTCTGTAGGACAATCCTCTCGGGGCGAAATTAACAAAAAGGAAATCCGCTATGCCGATGTGCTGTTAATGTATGCAGAAGCCTGTGTTAAACAAAGTACTCCGGATCTTAATAAAGCAAAATGGGCATTGGAAACAGTGCGTAACCGCGCCCGCTCAACTGCCGGTAGAACTGATATTCTTCCATCATTTCCAAATTACACGATTCCATTGCAAGGTGTCGGACAAAGCGGAACCAAGCAGTTACAGGATAATGCGGAGGATTTATATCTGGCCATTCAGCATGAACGCCGGGTAGAATTGGCTATGGAAGGGCATCGTTGGTTCGACCTGAAACGTTGGGGTCTTTTAAGTGATGTGATGAACCACTATCGTACCTCCACTAAACCTCAAATTTCGACTTATATGGATCCATTTGTGAAAGGAAAGGATGAATTATTCCCTATTCCTCTTCAGGAACGCGACTTAAATAGCCCGATGCCTCAAAACCCGGGATATGACGGAGTCCCGATTCCTTAAAGAAAGTATTGTTCCTCTAAATCCCTTCGAGGGGTTTGGAGGTTAACTAAAACAGACAAACAATTTTTATTATTTATTTTAAAATTTTATTATTATGAAAAAAGTATTTACAATTATGTGTTTAGTGGTAGTAGCCACTTTTATTGGTAGCCGTGCGAAAGCTCAGGATGTGTCTTCTTTGGAAGGCAGCAACTATTATTTAATTTATTTAGATGCTGATACCGAATCAAATTATGACATTACAAGTAAAATCGTTCAGGATTTACGTCCAAACTGGGATGCCACTTCAAATCCTACCGGCGAAAAAGCCTTGTATATTTGGTCTAACACCTATGTGAATAATGCAGCTACAGGAAAAGGCTCTTTTGGGCAAATCGGTGGTTTTCTTGATTTTTCTGTAGGTACTGTTGGTTGGTCAGGTTTAGGGTTTTGTATGCGTGACAACCTTACAGGTACGGCTCCCAAGACATTTCCAATTGATTATACAGCAATAACCGATGATTACCATTTCCACATGGCCGTAAGATCAAGCTATGCAGCAGGTCACGCTATTCAGGTTGCAGGAAGTTCAACAGGTGTGATCGGTAAATTAACAGTAAATGCTGCTCAGTTTAATGTGGGAGTTGGTAAACAGGATGCCACCCTGCCGAACATTACACCTAATTTTGTATCGGACGGAACTACCTGGAATGTCATTGACATGACAGTAAAGGATTTGAGAACCTACGGTTGGACAAATAGGTCAACGATACTACCAAGTGCTAACTATTTTGTAACATTGAGTGGTGCTGGACCGAACGAAATCGCAGTAGATGCTGTTTTCTTCTATAAACCAGCATCAAGCGGAATTAACGATTTAAAAGCTAACAAATTAAATGTTTTGGTTACGAACCGGGTTATAGAAGTTCAAAATGCTAATGCTCCTATCGAAGTATATAGTATAACTGGTGCTTTGGTAAAAAAATCTTTAGAACCTGTTTTTGGTGTAGATGGATTGGTGAAAGGAGCTTACGTTATTAAGTCGGGTAACGCAGTTGCCAAAGTAATGATTAAGTAACGAATATTATCAAAAAGAGACCACTAAAGCAGGACGGAATATTTAGTATAACGTAATGCTTTAGTGGCAATTTTTATCGTTCTCCGGTTATGACCATGAATGATCGCATCGCATCACAGTTAAAACTCAAGCTCTTCTGCATTTTTCGAAAAAATACGCTTAAAGTTCTATACTTATTCAAAGCAAACCATTAATTAGCTTCATTACTTTTAAATTATCCCATTTTAAGTGCTGACTGATCCGTTGGTTGGACTATTTAAATTTCTGTATCAAAGAATAAGACAAAATGAAAAAACATATAATTATCCTGTGCATTGGTTGTTTGTATATCTCTTTTGCTCAGGCGCAAACCAGAAGTTTTAAGAGAGGACTTGGTTATAATAACCTGTTGACAGGAGATGTGCAAGCATTGTCGCCTGGCGTTTCATGGGCTTATAATTGGGGCCAGTCAGGATCTACTAATGATGCTGCTTTCAAGCAATATAACCTCGAATATGTTCCTATGTGTTGGAATGGAGTTAATACCGCGCAGCTTGTCACCCTGTTAACAGCGCATCCTGAGATTAAATATATACTCGGCTTTAACGAGCCGAACTTCAAAGCACAATCTAACCTGACCCCTACCCAGGCAGCTGCAGAATGGCCAGATCTGGAAAAAATTGCTGATCAATTTGGATTAACCATTGTTGGACCGGCTTTGAACTATAGTCCTGATGCTCCCTATCAGGATCCTATAAAATGGTATGATGAATTTTTCCAGGCTTGTCCTGATTGTCGGGTTGATCATATTGCCGTGCACCTTTATATGTCCTCTGTTTCAGCTATAAAATCAAGTATAGACAAATATAAAAAATATGGAAGGCCAATCTGGCTTACGGAATTTTGTGCATGGGATGGCGGCACGACCGAAGCTTCTCAGGAACAATTTATGTTTGATACGGTGGATTATTTAGAAAATGAGCCTGCTATATTCCGTTATGCCTGGTTCAAAGAACGGGGTTATAGTGGTGGGTATCCCTATATGCAATTATTGAACAAAAGCCTGGAAGGGGTTTTACTGCCTATGGGTGAGCTTTATACCTATATGTCATCGTACGATAACAATTATTATTTTAAGACTTCTCAACTTATTCCTTCAGAACAATATATAAGTATGAAAGGTATTCGGTTAGAAAAAACCACCGATGTATCCGATCATCTTAATATAACGGATTTCGATCCTACCTATGATTATGTTGAATACAATGTGGATATTCCGGAAGCCGGCGAATACAATGTCTTTTTTCGCAATGCTTTTCAATATGGAGATGCATCCGAAGTCCGAATCTCAGTAAACAATGTTGAAAAAGGATCCATGGTTTTCGAAAATAAAGGGATAGGCGTATGGAGCACTCAACAATGTAAAGCCACCTTTGATGCCGGTAAGCAGAGAGTTCGTATTGATTTCAAACAAGGTGGACTAAAACTGAATTGGTGGGAAATAACCAAGAATGAAGCGCCATCGAAAGTGGAAGCAGTTGTCGAAAATAATATATCAATTTATCCGAATCCTGTTAATGATGTTCTGAATATAGACACGCAGCAGAGTATTTCTAATATTAAGATATTAGATTCGCTCGGAAAAGTAGTTTATCAGGGCACGAATGAGAAACAAGTGAATACTAAAAACCTTAGCAAAGGTATGTATGTTGTTCAGCTGACATTTCATGATGGTAAAAAGCTATCATGTAAGATTTTAAAGTAAAAATAAATATTATTATATAAAAAAATAAAAATGGATCATTTAAAGAAACTAGTTCTTTACTCATTTATATTTGTCACAGCTCAATGTGCACTTGCTCAGAGTTTTCCATACAAAGTCCCTACTGAAAACGCAGGGATTAATGCTTCAACCGGTGGATATAAACTCGTGTGGCAAGACGATTTTAATGGCACGACACTCGATGAAACCAATAACTGGGTAGTAGAGTTAGATGGTGGTGGAGGGGGTAACAATGAGTTGGAGTATTACCGCCGTGAAAATATTTCAGTAGGCAAAGAGCCCATATCAGGGGTTGGATGCTTGATCATTTCAGCCAAAAAAGAAAATTATGCCGGTAAAACCTGTACTTCAGGACGTCTCAAGACATTCGGCAAAATGTCGTTTAAACACGGCAAAATTGAAGCTCGTATAAAATTGCCCCATACTGCTAACGGTCTATGGCCGGCTTTTTGGATGATGGGAGTTAACTTCGGATGGCCTGCCTGCGGCGAAATTGATATTCTGGAGATGGGAAATACCAATGGTATAAA
>JAUZOM010000270.1 GCA_030706465.1 Bacteroidota bacterium
TAAATGAATGCCTCCCTTTAGCCAATCTCCACCGGTATCGCCAATAAAGCCTTTCTCAATCATATCGGTGGAGTTTGACAATACGATTTGGAAAACATGGCCCGCGGTTTCAATGTCAAATCCAAAAGAAAGTGAATTGTTGTAGTTCTGTTTTTGATAGGTTGAAGGATTAATGACCGGATAATACTCTCCGTTAAGAGAAAGAACCGGAGTAAGTTTGTACCGGGCGGAGATGCCTAATGCAAACAGGTCGTTGCGATCCGTGTAGACAGCGACCAGATTACGATGTATCCATATCGGGGATAGCTGTGCTGAAAAATTAGTACTCAATTTTCTGGCAATAAGTACTTGGGTGATATAACTTACCCGCGAACTGAAATCATTATTCCGGGCCGGATCACTATATTGTGTTCCGATCACACTTGTACCCAGGAGCAACGAAACCGATAAGGGAGTGGTTTTGGCGCCGGTACTCTGCCGGTACAAACTGAGCTTTGTAAATCCGCCAACCGTTTTATCGATCAAAGAACGGTTAATGCCCACCATCCACCAGTCTTTTATTCCATATTCCAGTCCAAAGAAAGTATAGGCCTGGTCCAATCCAAAGAACTGCGAATATCCCTGATTTATTAATCCAAAACGATGTTGTATTCTTAAATCGAGCCGGTTCTGTGGTATCCCCTCCGTTGATTGCCCGTTAACTACCCGTGAGGAGAAGAAGGTGTCTTCCGTATAATTGACTTCGTTTGAAATACTGTCGGCTTTGCTGATAGCAGTTGTTTCTTCCGCAACGGCGAGAGTTGAACACAGGCTCAAAACGAACATGTACAAAATGGGTTTAAAATGATTCATATCTTTAGATTTTTTGGATTAATAGCTGATTGATTACCCGCGCTTGTATTGCAGATTGTAGATGCTTTAATTATCAGGGGCTCCGGCATTCATCCAGATACGGACAATCTTAATATCACACGAATCTATTGTGCCGCTCATTCCTAATGGCATAGGAACAAATCCGGGCTGGTGAGACATGGACCCGTATGCCCTGATGATATTAGCTTTTACATCGGGATAATCCTGAAGTCTTAATCCTCCGCCATCAGGAGGTGAAACTGCATTTCCATGGCAAACCAGGCAATTCCTGGCAAATACCGGTGCAACTTTTCCACTGAATGTGATATTGGTTGTATCGCAGGACTTTTCAGCATAAAGAATATCCTCTTTGTTGTAAAGACAAGTGGAACAGGTAATTGAAATTATGAATAACAAAATCAGGTATAGCAGTAGTTTCATGAATAAATTTTAGGTGGAATTATATTGATGTTTGAAGTTCGACTCAAGGGAAATAATAATTCTATTCTCAACGAGTTGATTAACTTCCTGAAGCCCTTGATAATGTTTTTAAATAACCGGGGAAAGACCTTTTCTATTCTTTCTCTCCGGTTTTGATGATGGACTCAGGAGAAAATGATATTCCCGCCGGTCATACTATGATAATTTTTTTATAAACAATCGTCTTGTTTGAAGAAATCTGTATAAAATAGAGCCCGGAACAGACCAGATTATCCAACGGGAATGTTTGAAGAAATAACCCGGAAATGGTTGTTCTCGGTAATAAAACAGTCACAAGTTTTCCCTGAATATTAAACAGTTTAATTTCTACTACGTTTGACGTTGCTGGATTGTATGAGAAAGTTATGTTCTCTTTAGCCGGATTCGGATAGACCGACATTTCATCCTGAATTTTGTGATCTTCAATTCCTGATGAGGATTCTACAATTATGATACCTTTCATTCCGAATGCAACGTGATTTGTACAGACGTAATAATGGGTTCCGATAGATAATTGTGAACCCGACAATGTCCCGCCTCCAAAGGGAATGTTGAACCCGATAACAGGTGAAGATCCGTTTGCATCCCACACTCCCTGGCTTACTTCTACAGCGTTATGGATTGATGCCAGCGTAAAAGTAATTTCGTCATTTTGCGTAATGGTGATTGTTGCAGGGGAAAACGTAAATCCATCATTGTTGATGGTAAAGTTTGTCCCAAAACCATATATCCAGCATGTGGTTAATAATAATGGAAGTAATAGTTTTTTCATAACATACCAATTTTTCAAGTGAATAATAATTCATTCCTCAATTGAAACAATAAAGTGGAAATAAAGTTCAGGTATTAATTAGTGTGAGTAACCCTTTAATAATTAGGAAGAAAGCTGTAATAATAATTAAGATTAGTTCAGGGAAATTTCTATAATTTATCCACTTGAATCTTCTGAAAAGGCTGATTTAAAGGTGACAGTTGAATACTTTTTTTGAATGCAAATGAGCGTATTTAATGGCAGACTATAGTATACGCATAAAGCGAGGGAAACCGTTCGGTTTTCCTCGCTTATAATTATTCTGCTCTCTTTAATAATAAAACAACAGATTACTCTCTTTTCATCTTTTAATATCCTGACCCGGTGGTCCCCGTACTGCTTGTCACAATGATTGTCCCGGTCATTCCGCTGTGATACTTGCAATGGTAAGCATAAGTCCCGGCAGCGGTAAAGGTGTACTTATAAGTTTGTCCCTTAGTAAGATCACCGCTGTCAAACAACGTGGCATCACTCGTGACAGTATGTGTCACCGCCTCATTATTCGACCATGTAACAGTAGTTCCAGCTGAAACGGTCAATGATTTAGGCGAAAAACTCATCCCTGACAGTACAACTTCATTGGCCATTACGCTTGTATCGGATTTACAACTTGCTATCAGAAGCGTAATAACAGCTATAAATAATATCTTGATTCTCATTTTGGTTATAGATTAATTTCCCTACTCTTCTGGCTTTTCGGCAACGCCCCGTTTGCATTCTGGTCTCTGGTCTCCACTTGGCATATAATAAGTCAACTTCAATACTCCTGAAGTTGATTAAATTAGTTTCAAGTACAGTATAACAACCGGTATGTCTTATTGTTTTAGTATCTTATGTTTTAAATTGACGTGTTTTTTTGCAGAATATTGATTTACAAACGGAGCGATGTCTTTAAACCCGTAGGGTTGATATGATTGTTGTAGTAGAAATAAAGAGTAACACAGGATTTGAACCCAGTAGGGGTAACATAAAAAAGCAGGCACCCAAAAGTCATGTCATATCACCTGTTGAGGTGTAAGCCATCGCGCGGAACAATAAACATCGCAAGGAAATAAAAGAAAGAAAACCGGGAAAGATATATTTATTTGTTAATGAGATAGTCAATTAATGTTTTGATATACTTCCAGAAAAAAAGCAACCTCGATGTTGGGTTGCTTTAAATGAATCATTTAAAATTCACAGTCTGTTATCTCCGGTTACATTTTTCCCGATTCCTTTTTCATCATGTTTTTTCCGTCCATCATTTTTCCGTCCATCATTTTATGGATAGGTTTCATTTCTGTGACAATCAATTTAATGGTAGTTGTTCCGATATTTTTTCCCATATGACTTACAGCCGGCATATACATGGCATCACCGTCATTTAAATCCATTACCTGTGCTTCTTTCCCTTTTTCGGTAATTTCCATCTTGCCACCGGCAAGAACATAAATTACATGGGCTGGATGATGATGCCACGGGGCCACCTCACCCGGGGCAAATTCAACCTGAATAACCCGAACCTTTTCATTATCCAGAATCACCTTCTTATAAACATTCGGAGCCACTTCCACAGGATCCTGTGCATATAAACCGGCACTCAGCATCAATACAAATCCGACCAACAGAGACTTAAAAATCATGTTTAATGTTTTCATATCGTTCTAATTTTTATTTTACCTACTTGTAAGGCTTTCGGTTCTGCCCCCGTATTTTTAACTGGTTACGGGTATCCACATGCTGTTTTTTTATTCAAAGCGGTCAATTATTCTGTGTAGATTCATTCTATATAAATTATTAAACATCAGTGTTCCGGCAAATGTTTGCCCAAAGCAATTTATCGGGGCATCTTTAAATAAGTTTAGGGAAACCGGCATGAACTTAACTTCAATGTAGTTATTTAAATTCTGATGAGTGAATCGCTATATCCTGCTGCATGCAGAAATAATAAGACTTCCCCCGTTGCTTGAAATTACAGAAGATAACCGGAAACAGGCATTGCTTCCTAAAAAATTGTGTGTAAAGTTCTTCTAAGTAATCGGAAGTACAAAGTGCCCTCTATTATTATACTTCTTCATAGAAAGGGAATAAGGGAAGATTTTTAGGATGTTCAATTCTCAACGAA
>JAUZOM010000271.1 GCA_030706465.1 Bacteroidota bacterium
ATCAAATTCTCCGGTTATTCATCCTTAATAAACAAAAAAACAAAAATAAAGATTATCGGGAAAACCAACGTATTGCAATTTCCGATGATATCGGGGGAATCAAAGACTAAAGCCAATGTCACAACTTACAATTGCAACACAGGAATGCCGATGTTTTTCAGAAATCTTCCACACACTGAAGGCCGCTCTCGACACCCTGAAATAAGGAAAAGCTCCCTGGCAGATTTTCTTTTTCAATCCACGTTACTTTCCACAATACACAAGGCGCGTTTGAAGCAATAGACAAGCAAAAGGCCCGATGAACCTATTGAAAGGCATAAACCGCCGGATGCATAACAGCATAAAATTTGAACATTTTGGAAAAAGAGGCACCCGCAACCTCAGGACAGCATCACCAAAAAGGAAGAATAACCTTTACGCCAAAAACCAAAAAAGGAAGTGCTATCCACACTCCCCTTTGGTATCATTCATTAACGTCGCCAACAACAGGCTTGTAAATTTCTTTTCGGTATATTTTAGTTGTAGTTGACCGATACAACAAAGCCGGTGCTACTGGTATAAAGTCCGGTTGCCTGACCAGCCTTAACATTCAAGGTAGCACCCACGTTGATTATCTGCGAACCACTACCATCCAATACACCATTCCCTGAAGGATCGCTTGTGAATGCATTTATAGTCATATTATTTGAACCATTTGAAATAATATAGTCTGTTTTGGGCAAAGTAATGGAATATGCAGAACTTCCAACACCGGTTACTTTAAAGGATGCAGCTTTAACGTTTCCTGTTGCTGCGGGTAAAGTTACCCCACCATTTGGTGTTCTGACAGCTGCGGTTGATAAGGCCACGGTTCCTGCGGTTGCCGAGCTTACCGCAATATTGCCAAAGTCCATGTCACCGTTATTAGAGATCGAAATTGGAGTGACGATAGTGGCTGATCCGGTAGCGGTTGCTGTTGCTTGTTGTTGTGCCTTTAAGGTTGATAAACCTGACATTAAAACGAGTGCTGCGAATAAGGTGATTACTTTTTTCATCTCTTTAATTTTTTATGATTTATGTTTTAAATTTTTTTACGTTTTCAAATCGTTGTTTACCTTAAAACACATACCATGCCAAATTATTTTCAACGCCTGTCACAGCGCCATTATTTCAATCATATAATAATTGTATATTACTGTATTTGCGCGTTTTATAAGAATTATATTATTTTTTATTTTTTTCATTTTCCAATCAAATTCAGTTTTACAGCAATCACAAACAGAATATTATTTTACATCGCGTAAACTATTTAAATACATTTTTGTAAACTTAGTTTACATTACTCCTTTTAAAAAATCAGCTTTAGTATCCTCCAAATCTAATAACTCGGCCAACACACACGACCTAAAGCATGACATAAAATCCTGCTTGAGCAGAGTCTCTTTTCAAATTCTTTAAAAAATAATAAATACCGGATTATGAACAGCAGCGATAAACTGAAACCAGCTGTTTCTTTCAACCAAATAGAAAAGCAATAATATTATAGCGCCAATTCAGCTTCAGCCTGTTTTACAATATTGGCACCCAGCTTCGAGTCGAATACAACCCGTATTCTTCCTTTGGTCATGTCAATGGAGGGTTTGTTATCAAGGTCTATTTTAAATCTTCTCAATAAGTTCGGTGTATAAATAACGATCCCTTCCAATGCCCCAATTTTGACTTCCTTGCCGGTAGCATCGATATGGGTTATCACAATATCTCCGATGGCAGACATGTTTCCGCTTCGATGAACCGTTAAAAGCAAACTTTCACCCCCGTTGCTATTCTTTTCCAGCCTTAAATCCGAAAAGTTCAAGGTGGTCGTTGATTCTCCGACACGAATGAGAACCGGGATCGAAATCCCGAAAATCGGGACAATTCTGATTGAAATCGAAGAAGTATCTTTTGGCTTCACCTCCTCACCCAATGCCTTTTGTTTTGGCAAAGCCCTGAAATAAAGATGCGATCTATATTCTCCTGCCTGTAACTGTTCACTGTTAACAAGCTGGATTTTCACGATCTGGGTTTCATTAGGGCCCAACGTCACAGAACGCGGGAAGAACCGAATGTTTTTATCCGCAAAATATTGTCCGGGATCAGGGGTGGTTATTTCTTCATAAGTCCCATCGTCAGTCATCCGGTATTGCAAAAAAGAAATGCTGTAACTTGCTGAATCCTGACCCGTATTCGCTAAATTGACATTCATGGTCTTCTTTTGACCATCAAAGATGATTCGGTGAGGTTCGATTTGCAGGTTTCCCTGGGCGAAAAGATAAACGTTTCCGAAAAAGCAAAAGCCAACAATGAATAAAGAAGTAAGGAGCGTATATGATTGCCCGGATTCGGTTTTTATTGGATTTCTTTTAAAGACACCCATCATTTCGATTTAATTATTTAAAACACATTCAAAATCAGATATTCCATCCAATAGAAAGAGAAGGAAAAGGTGATTTCTAATTATATATCATTGTAACAGGATAAGTTCCACTGTATTCACCGGACTTTTCATTGTTTGCCGCTCCCATTTTCAAAGAGGCATCCAGATTGATAATCCAGACATTCTTCTTTAAATCACTCTGATGGGGTTGAGAATCTGTTTTCCAATCACTCACTTGTATCGTATTTCCATTTTTAGGATTCGTAAGTAAAATGGGGTGGGTGGGCAAATAAACACTGAATGCGTTTTTACTATCACCAGTAATTGAAAAGCTTGCAATATTTTGCGATACCCCGCCTGTCTGATTCACGTCTCCCGAAGATATCTGAAACACCTTTTCCGGAGTCGTGTTTTCAGCCTGGATATTTTGTGAAGCGCTTTTCAGATAGTTGATCTGAGCCGCATTATTGGATGTATTCACAACAATCGCAAACACCCCGGCAGTTGCAACAGTCTGAGCAAGCAGATCTGTCGCTTTAATGCTGCAAAACAAAAACAAGCCCGAAAGCAATAGAAATGTTTTATTCATTATTCTGATAACATTATTGGGATAAAAATAAAGAATTCAGACATAATAATCAATAAAAAAAAGGAAATGTATTCATATAGAATACACTTCCTTCAACAAAACATATCTTCCTGTTATTTTTAATAAATAATGGTTACTACAATTTCGCCATAACTGCTGTATCCACCGACAGGCTGATTAGGATTTAACGTCAGTGTTCCACCAACATACAACGTCTTTGTACCGGCAGCACCGGCAGCCAAAACATTGGCTTTGTTGGACTTTATATCACTCAGGAGCAGGGTATTGCTTCCACTTTTAAGGGTTGCACCTGAAGTAATATTGATAGCACTTGGAAGGCCCGTAATAGTGAAGGCCGCCGGTTGAATGGTTCCGGGGTTAGAGCCAACAGCAGCATTTTTGTATGATGGAGTGGCAGTCAGATTTGCAGCTGTTCCCAAAGTTTCAGGATTGATCGTGACAGTACCGGTATTTCCAGTAGTTATACCTGATACATCAATGCTGCCAAAATTCATGTCCTGTAGGTATCCAATACCCGATGTGCCTGTAGCAGAGCCCGAAGATTGAACTACCGCAAAAACAGCAGCATTTGCAGACAGATTCTGTGCAAACGATGTTGCGGCTACTGCTGCAATTAAGACGGTAAGAAGGAATAATTTTTTCATAAATGTTGTGGTTTTTAATTTGTTATAATATTGTTATAATAGTCAATTCATAATTACCCACACCTGTACATCATAAACCATGCCAGTCGTTTTGATATTGGAATCAACGAATCTACAAATTAATACATTTGATTATAATACAACACATTAAAATTATATTTATCTTTATTCCCGCTATTCGACCATCGTTCTAAAACCGTTCCATTTCTTGTCCGGCCTTAATTTTTTTTTACAACCTGTAAAGAATCTTTTACCAATAGCGGTTTTATTTTATTTGTCAACCGACAGGAATTTGAATCTTAGGCTCCAATTTCAATCCATAATTTTTTGATAAAAGAGTGGTAAAATTTAGATTTAAAGGATACTTTATGGATACTTTATGGATACTTAATGGATACTTCATGGATACCTATAGAGTATCCATTTAACATCCTTCAAGTAATGATGATCCTTCTTTCAAAGGTTCGGGAAAGGAAATTTTTTCTTACCGATTTTCACAAAATTTTGATCCCGGATGTAACCGCTTCAAATCAAATCACGAGTCATCGATAAAAACAAAAGGCATCCTAAAAGGTTA
>JAUZOM010000272.1 GCA_030706465.1 Bacteroidota bacterium
CGGTTTACCTGTAATCTTTGGAGTCCGGGCAACCAGCAGCAAGCTATCGACAGGTCAGGAGGCAGGTTAGGGAACAAAGGAGATAAAGCAGCAATAACAGTTCTTAAAATGGTTGCCCTTCAAAAGGAATTCAGGAAAAACCTTAAACAGGAGTAGCAATAATCCAATTATTTACCTGTAAACTTTTAATCATCCCAAATAGAAAAGCCATTGGACGAATATAATCCAATGGCTCTTTAATTAAAAAAAACTATCATTTTCGCTTATTCATCAGCATGTTGCCATCCTTATCAAAATAAACGGTTTTCTTATCTCTTCCCTTTTGCAATTTAAAAGCATAATGTTCTTTAGTTTCCTTTCCTTCAACCGCTTTTATTACAAGAACATTTTTGTCTATTTTCCAGTCCTTATAGTCACTTTTTGCAAGACTTGCCATTATTGCCTGGGGAGGTTCAAAATTTTTAATTTCTTCCCTTGATCGTTGAAGTTTTCCGTCAGGAGTATATACAGCCTCTAAATAACTGCCATTTGATTTATGGGTATGGATAGTGTAATAATTTATATCCATATTATCCGGGTTGACATTTTGTTCCCATCCATAGGTATTGAATTTACTGTGAGAATTAGCCCAAACCACGGGTTGATGCACCTCGCCAAAATCATTAACAACTGCCGCTTTTACAGCCGGAGGTACTTTATCCGTAGTAACCTTAATTTCTACTGTATCCAACTGAATTCCACGGACCTGGGCAAAAAGCCACACCGGAGAAACAGCCAATAAGATAAAAATCTTAAGAAACATTAACTTTTTCATAGACAATAATTTTAAATGAATAATATAATGAATAAAAAATCCATAAAGTTTATCAGTGTTAAAGCTCTCAAACCGATTAAATGCCATTAAGCAATGTTTCGCCACTCTTAAACAATAATTTATGAACGATATTACAAGTTACTATGTTTATAGTAAGCTGTCAAGTGCAATTCGCTCATAAATAAAAATTTATTATTAAAATATGCTGATTCAGTAATGCCAGGAATATAATGTCGTATTTTTAGACTGAAGGAGCTTCGGTTTTAGGCTTTTAGTAACGGTTAAAATATAATGTCTTATTTTACTGCATTTTGCAAGACATCTAACAATCGTTCTTTGAGATTCTGAAAACAGAGAGATGCATCAAATTGGAGTATTTTGGTTTTATGATTTAAACAACACTCCATTTCCGGTGATTTTTCCCGTGCTGAGTCTCAGGTATATTGTGTTATTGAAAAAATCAGGACACGAATAATTGAAATTCATACAAACTATCCCGCCTTAATTTCGTAAATTATAGTCATTAATAAAATTAGAAATGATCGTACCTGAATCCCACATTGTAGTCATATTTGGCGCATCGGGAGATCTGACCAGAAGAAAGCTGATACCGGCTTTGTACCAGCTTTTTTGCGACAAACTTCTTCCTCCCCACTTTGCCATTGTCGGGGCAAGCCGGACAGAATTTACCGATGACGAGTTCCGGGAGAGGATGAAGGAAAATCTCAAGGATACGACAGATCATTTGGATGAATTCCTGAAAAAAATTTATTATCTGTCAATAGATACTCTTGGCTCTGAAAGCTATGAAAATTTAAAGAACCGCCTTGAGGAACTCTGTTCCTCTTTAGAAATTCCGCCCAATTACCTGTTCTATTTATCCACTCCGCCCAATCTTGACCAGGTCATACCGGCAATGCTGGCAAAAGTAGGGCTGAATTCAACAAAAGATGGTTTCAGAAGGTTGATCATTGAAAAACCGTTTGGATCAAGCCTTGAAAGCGCCCGGAAACTCAACAGCAATCTTCTTCGGAATTTCAGGGAAGACCAGATCTTTCGTATTGATCATTATCTGGGGAAAGAAACGGTGCAAAATCTGATGGTCACGAGATTTGCAAACGGCATTTTCGAACCTGTCTGGAACCGGAATTTTGTACAACGGGTGGAGGTTACCGGAGTTGAAACCCTTGGCATTGAGAATCGCGGAGGATATTATGAACAGGCCGGTGCACTTCGCGACATGGTTCAGAATCATCTGCTGCAGATGGTTGCCTTAATTGCCATGGAACCGCCGGTTGTAATTGAAGCAAATGCCATCCGCTACGAAAAGATGAAAGTTTTCCAATCCCTGAGGCCCATCAAATCAGAAGAAGTCGGGAAACAGGTTGTACGGGGACAATATATTGCATCCACCATCAAAGGTGAATCGGTTGCAGCCTATCGGGAGGAAGCGAACGTGGACAGCGAATCCCATACAGAGACTTATGTGGCCATGAAATTTTTCATCGATAACTGGCGGTGGGCAGGAGTACCTTTTTATATCAGGACAGGGAAAAGGCTCCCAACCTCGGTCACTGAAATAGTGATCGAATTCAAGCCAACACCCCATCACCTGTTTGATGAAAGTGCATTTAACCATCACTCTGCCAATCAGCTGATCCTGAGAATCCAACCTGATGAAGGCATCCTGCTGAAGATCGGGATGAAAGAACCGGGTTCAGGATTCAAAGTAAAACCGGTGAACATTGATTTCCATTATTCAAGCCTTGCAGATATTAAACTGCCCAGCGCCTACGAGCGGTTATTGCTTGACGGGATGAGAGGGGATGCTACACTATTTTCCAGAGGCGACACCGTAGAGGCTGCCTGGAGTTTTATCCAGCCTATCCTTGATGCCTGGGCGAATGATGCATCTGTACCGCTTTATGGATATCCCGCCGGGACATGGGGCCCAATTGAGTCTGATCAGTTGATTGAAGGCGATCAGACCTGGCGTTATCCCTGTAAGAATCTTACTGATGACGGATTTTATTGCGAATTATAAAAATGTTGCAGATAAACCAAGAATAGCCATTTTAAGATCTAAATTGGTATAATTATTGATTTACAATTATGAGGTTTTAACTAATCGACTATGATAGAATTAATCCATACAGGAATTACGCCGGAAGAATTAGCTGAGGTTTTAGCTGGTAAATTGTTGTTATGGATTGACGAAAATGCCCAAAGTGTTTATCATATAGCTTTGTCCGGCGGAAGAACCCCTGCCCTTCTATTTCAGTTGCTTGTTGAAAAATATCAGAAACTTATACCCTGGGAAAAAGTTCATTTCTGGTGGAGTGACGAACGAATGGTTCCTCCCGATGATATGGAAAGCAACTACAGGCTTGCCGACGACCTGCTTCTTGCCCCGCTAAACATACCACAGAATCATATTCACAGGATCAGAGGAGAAGCCGATCCTCTCGAAGAGGCCCGGAGATACGAGGCAGAGATCAAGTCGCTGCTCCCGATGCGAAACCAGATTCCTTTTTTTGATCTGATTCTGTTAGGCTTAGGGGAAGATGGTCATACGGCTTCCATATTTCCGAATCAGCTTCATCTCTTTGATACGGACCGGTTGGTCGAAATTTCGATGCACCCGGTTACCTTGCAAGTCAGAATTACATTTACAGGCAGATTATTAAACAGCACCTGGAAAATTGCCTTCCTGGTCACGGGAAAATCCAAAGCCAAAGTTCTTGGTGAAATTCTTCACCATCATAAAGGCGCCGGAATGTTTCCTGCAGCACATATTCATCCCATAGGAGAATTGCACTGGTTTATTGATTCGGCTTCCATGCCGATAAAGAGTTCCGATTACTAAAGCACTTTCCGATACTATCTTCCAATAGGAAATAATAATTTAATTCCAATATTTCTACCCATATCATAAATACCCCTCCTTCCGGTGAAATTATCCGGATATTGCCCGAAGTATTTTAATCTGCTCAGATGAGATTGATAGGCTGCGTCAAACATATTATTCCCTGAAACATGTAAACTACAAATAGTTTTCCTCTTGTTATTTAACAGATCGGCACCAAAACCTGCATTGAATAACGTATATCCAGGGGTAATGGTTTCCGTATTGTCTATTAGATAAGCACGGTTTTGCCGGGCATAATGGACCATTTCGACCATAAAATAGACGGCCGAAAGAGATTTAAATTTTCTGATCACATCAGCCCTCAATTCCGAATTCGTATGCAACGGAGGAATAAACGGCAGATATTTTGCATCTTTTGGAACACTTATTCCCCGGGCTCCCTTGTTTGTGGCATAGACAAAAGAAAGAGAATTTTCGAAATGTAACCAATCGAAGGGGTGAGGATGAATATCGATGCTTATTTCCCCGCCGTACAG
>JAUZOM010000273.1 GCA_030706465.1 Bacteroidota bacterium
TCCTGCTTTTCCATTTGGCTTTTATCTGTATCATTATCGGGGCAGCCGTCACGCGTTACTTCGGATCGGAAGGAGTTATGCATATCCGGCAGGGTGAAACCAGCAATGAGCTGTCGTCCGATAAAACTTCCGTCAGAATTGTGGCAGAGTATAAAGGTGAACGCATTGAGAAAACAAAAGAGGCTACCTTTTCCGAAACCGGTTCAACTACTTTTTCCGAAAACCTCTCCATTGGTGGCAAAACTATTGCCGTGGAAAATGAACTCTTTGTACCGAATTCAATAGAAACCATTGTACCGGATGATCAGGGGGAACCGGCCCTTTCACTCTTTGTCATGAATGCGGAAAACCAGGGTATGGATTTTATCCTGCAAAAAGGAGAATCCAACAAATTTGGAGATATTACCTTTGCATTCGGAGATACGATTCATAAAGCAGATATTTCATTTTCACTGGCTGATAACCGGCTTTACTTTAAAGCCGGGTTGCCCCTGTCGAAAATGAGCATGATGGATAAAAACCAATCCGTAATGATGCCCGGGGCGCTGATTCAAGCCGAACAGAAGACCATCTATAAGGCGGATAATATCCTCTTTGTATTGAAAACATATCTTCCGAAAGCAAAAAAGAACCTGACACAGGCTACCCCTGAAATGGAAAAAACGGGCATTATCCGAAAAAAAGAAGATGCTATCCTGTTTAAGATAAGCGATGGAAATTCAACAAAAAGGGTTAATGTGTTCAGCCCGGAGAATCAGATTTCCCGGCCGGCTACCTGCCTGATAAACGGAGTAAAGGTTTCGGTTACTTATGGAATGCTGCAGCACAAACTACCTTTCAGTATTACATTAAAAGCATTTCAACTGGACCGGTATCCGGGTTCCAACAGTCCCTCTTCCTATGCCAGCGAAATTACAGTGAACGATACGGAATTAAAGATTGAGCGCCCATTTCGGATTTACATGAATAATATATTAAAATACAGGGGTTACCGGTTCTTCCAATCCTCCTACGATTCGGACGAAAAGGGTACGGTCTTGTCGGTAAGCCATGATTATTGGGGTACCTTTATTTCGTACATGGGTTATTTTTTCATGGCATTCGGGATGATTCTTACACTATTCAATAAGAATAGCCGGTTCAGGACCGTATTGAAATTAAGCAATGAACTGCAACAAAAGCGGAAAGCCGGCAAAGCCATTTTATTAGCCGGTCTTTTGCTGGTATCGGGGTCTATGCTGGCTTCGGGAGGCGAAGCGACCAAAAGATCACATATCGATGCCCTGAACAGCCTGCTCATACAAGACGAAGTTCAGGGACGTATTGAACCATTCAATACATTTGCATCCGATATTTTACGGAAGATATCCAAACAAACTACGTATAACAACATGCAGGCGGTAGAAGTACTACTGGGGATGAGCGTCCATCCTGCAAACTGGGAAAACGAGCCCCTGATTAAAGTGGCCAATCCTCAACTGGCAAAGGAATTGGGTGCCGTAAACGATTATGTTTCTTTTAACCAGCTATTCGATTTTGATAACGGTGGAGCCTATCGGTTGAAAGAGAAGATCGACAAGGTTTACCGGAAGGAGCAATCCACTCATAACAAATACGATAAAGAGATTGTGAATGTTGACGAACGTGTCAATATCTGTTATCAGATTTTTAATGAAAATATGCTGGCATTGTTTCCAATGCCAGGTCGTGATACCGGAAAATGGAGCATTGCAAAACCAGTTGTTCCGGAGACAGGGCAAACAAATTCTCCGGCCGGCATGGATAATGAAATGGTATCTGACGGAATGGGAAAAAAGTCACCTCCGGCCGGCATGGGAAACATGGAAGGGAAAACCCCGCCTCCGGGTATGGGTGGAATGTCACAGGAACAGCTCAACACACTCATGGGAGAAGCTGCTGTTGCCTCCCCTATGCCGGATAACTCACCCGTTATGTTGCTTACAAACTATTTTAAAGCAGTTGACGAAGCTATGACGTCCGGGAACTGGGGCATAGCCAACGAACAATTGTCGCGGATCAAAAGCTACCAGTTGATGAATGGAGGAACAAATTTACCCTCACCGAATAAAATAAACCTGGAGATTTTTTACAATAACACGAGCATCTTTGGCAATCTCGCCATTATTTATGCCCTTATAGGTTTCTTGTTATTAATACTTCATTTAACCGCTATTTTCAACAGCAAGCCGGGATTAGAAAAATTCCTGCATTCAGCCCTGTATCTGTTTATACTGGTCTTTGTTATTTATACAACCGGATTAGCCATTCGCTGGTATATATCGGGCCATGCCCCGTGGAGCAACGGGTATGAAACCATGATTTTTGTCGGATGGGCAGCGGCCTTATCCGGGCTGGTCTTTGCCCGTAAATCGCCCATCACATTAGCCGTTACAGGTATCTTGTCTGCTATCGCCCTGTTTGTAGCCGGCATGAGTTGGATGAATCCTGAAATCACAAACCTGGTCCCGGTATTAAAATCATACTGGTTAATCATACATGTGGCCATTATCACTTCCAGTTACGGATTTTTAGCCATGGGTGCACTTCTCGGGATGCTTAATTTAATGCTGATGATTGCCCGTACAGAGAAAAATGCCCTTCGTTTAAAAGACAGCATACAGGAAATCAGTTATATCATTGAAATGGCACTGATTATCGGATTATTCATGTTAACCATCGGTTGCTTTATCGGTGGTGTCTGGGCTAATGAATCCTGGGGCCGTTACTGGGGTTGGGACCCCAAAGAGACGTGGGCCTTAGTGAGCATTCTGGTTTACGCAGCCATTTTGCATTTACGCAAGGTGCCCCGTGTAAACAATCAATTTGTTTTAAGCAGTCTGGCGCTTATTGGTTTTAGTACTATCATTATGACATTCTTTGGCGTAAACTATTACCTTTCCGGAATGCATTCGTATGCCCAGGGAACCCCACCTGCTATTCCGGTTTTGGTTTATTTTATCATCGCTTGGGTAATCGCGCTGGTAATATTAGCCTATTATGCCGAGAAGAAAAAAAAGGCTCTAACTAAAAAATAATTCCGGCAACAAGCTATTAAAGGTTTTGTTATATTGATGGTTATTGTGTATTTTTGGAATTAGTAAGCTCTATTTATTTGGCAAGCATATAAATAATTGACATTTAATCGGTTATTACAATCAAGTTAATTGACATTTCCCTTTTTGAAATAATATAGGGACGAAACGTTGGCTACAAAACCACATTCAACCAATAAAAAAACCGAATAAACAAATCCCCTTCAGGTATGAAGTTAAAAGAATTGTTGTTTATCCTTGGATTATTCTTTTTAAATACGTATGCTATTGCTCAGAAATCGCCGGGTGAGCTGAGTAATGCACATGCCTACCTGGAAGGGGTAAGTAATTGCACGAAATGTCATGATACCGGGAATAAAGTAACCAGGGAAAAATGCCTGGTTTGCCACCAGATTATTAAAACATCTATTTTAGCCCGGAAGGGGTACCATGCTTCGGCTGAAGTCACGGGGAAAGAATGTGTGGCATGCCATAATGAACACCATGGCCGGACTTTCCAAATCATCCGGTTCGATAAACAAAGTTTCATACACAGTAAAACGGGCTTTGATTTAAAGGGGGCACATGCCAGGTTAGACTGCAACGCTTGCCATAAAGCTGCATTTATTAAAGACATAAGACTAAAGAAGAAAGCCACCACTTTTATGGGGCTAAATCAGGCGTGCCTCAACTGCCATGAGGATTTTCATCAGGGCAGCATGTCATCGAAATGTACGAATTGCCATGGATTTGAATCTTTTAAGAATGTAACCGGATTTAATCACAATACAACCAGATTTCCTCTAATTGGCAAGCATAAGACGCTGGCTTGTGCTAAATGCCATAAAACAGAAATTATAAACGGCAAGCCAAGACAGAAATTCAAAGGCCTTGAATTCAGCAATTGCACGGCCTGCCACCGGGATGTACACGATAACAAATATGGACAAAATTGCAAACAATGCCACTCGGAGGAATCGTTCCATACGATAAAAGGGATCAGCAACTTTGATCACGATAAGACCGGATTTCCGTTAGTAGGGAAACATAAATCAGTGGCTTGTACATCTTGCCACAAGACAAATATGACAGATCCGGTTAAACACGATCGTTGCTCGGATTGTCATACCGACTATCATAAAAA
>JAUZOM010000274.1 GCA_030706465.1 Bacteroidota bacterium
ATACGGGAAAAAGTCGGAGATGATTAAGAATGGCGCAAGAATGAGGCAGGAAAACAGAACAGAGATGAAAATTACCGGTATGACCGCGTTATCTTCCAATGAAACTTTCTTAAATACTTCATACGATCCTAATAAAACGGCTGAGACAAAAGCAAGAAATAACCACATAAATTAATTCACAATTCACAATTCATAATTCGTAATGCACAATCTGTAATTAAATTTCGTACAATCAGGCAAAGATATCATCCGGATATTGAATGGCGACCAGATAGAGCCCATGAGCGGGCACTGAAGTGCCGGCTTTGCAACGATCTTTAGCTTCGATAACGGCTTTGAATTCTTCCACCGTCATCTTCCTACGGCCGACTTCGAATAAGGTACCCACGATCGCCCTTACCATGTTCCGTAAAAAACGATCGGCTTCGATGGTAAAGATCCATTCATCGTCTTTCTGAGTCCATTCGGCAAGCTTTACAGAACAATTGTTGGTCTTTACATCGGTGTGCAATTTACTGAAGCTTGTAAAATCACGGAATTCCATCAATATACCTGCTGCACGATTCATAGCTTCAAAATTCATCCTATCGCTGATCCTGGCAGCCAGTTCATTTTTGAAGACCGACTTTTGTAAGACAACGTGATATTCGTACTTCCTGGAAATCGCATCAAAACGGGCATGAGCATCCGGCTTTACCTTTGCTATTTTCAGAACGGCAATATCTTTGGGCAAGAGACTATTCAGTTTGGTCGTAAGATCAAACTGAGTGGGTAAATCACCTTCCAGATCGAAATGAGCCACCATGAGCCGGGCATGCACACCGGTATCGGTACGACCGGCACCCGTCAATTCTATTTCTGTCCGGAGAATGGTGCATAATGCCTTCGTCAGCACTTCCTGTACTGAAATGCCGTTGGGTTGGATTTGCCAGCCGTGATAAGCCGTGCCGTTGTAAGAAAAATAGAGGAAGTAACGTTTTTTCACGCTGCAAAGATACGGGTTTAATTGATAATGGACAATTGCCGGCGGGCAATTCAGTAAGACTTATAACAAAAAATCAGGGCAACAGACAGTTGCCCTGATTCGTATTGTTGAATAAACCGTATCTTCGAATTTTTGTTTATTGGAATATCTTTTCAATCTTTTCGGCGTAAAAAGTTTCAAGCACATTCCGTTTTATTTTGAGTGAAGGAGAAAGAAAATCGGCTGATTGTGTCCATTCCTCTGAAACCAGGAGGTAGCGTTTTACTTGTTCAAAATCCCCAAAGAATTGATTATAGCGTTTTACTTCTTCCTGGAACCGTTTAACTACTAAAGGGTGTTCTATCATTTCTGTATTGGTTGTGTAGCTGATTTTATGTTTTATACACCATGATTTCAAATAGACAAAATCGGGAGAAATCAGTGCTCCTGCAAATTTCTTATTTTCACCGAGCACTATCATATTTTCAATCAGCGGAGATTCCGTGAACTTCGATTCGATGGCTTGCGGATTAACATATTTACCGAAGGATGTTTTGAAAATACTCTTAAGCCTGCCGGTAATAATCAGCTGCCCCTCGGGAGTGAATAGCCCGGTATCCCCGGTATGGAACCACCCCTCGGCATCAATCACCTGAGCTGTTAATTCCGGATCTTTGTAGTAGCCCATCATGACATTATGTCCCCTGCAAATAATTTCATTCCGATCGCCTAGTTTTACTTCAATACCCGGAAGCGGTAATCCTACTGTTCCGAACTTACGTCCGTTTTTGCCTCGCTGACTGACGGCAATGACCGGCGATGTTTCGCTAAGCCCGTACCCTTCGAATACGGGCATGCCTATAGCAGAAAAGAAAGAGGCTATATGAGGCTGGATAGCCGAACCTCCGGACACAACAATGTCGAAATTACCACCGATAGCTGTTCTCCATTTTGAAAAGACCAGTTTGTCGGCCAGTATAAACTGTACATTGTACCACCAATTCCTTCCTTCCAACTGAAACTTTGTAGCCAGGTTAAATGCCCAGTAATACAACATTTTGCTTACAACCGGTAATTTTTTCCCTGAAAGATAAAGCTTGTCATAAATTTTTTCGAGCAACCGGGGAACACACGACATCATGGTTGGTGAAATCTCTTTGATGTTTTCGGCAATGGTGCCTAAACTTTCGGCATAGTACACCGACATGCCCAAATATTGATACAGGTACACCAACATACGTTCGTAAGCGTGGCAGAGAGGCAGGAAACTTAAGGCTTTTTTATTCCATTTAGCGGGTGTAACCGATAGTGCTTTTATGTTACTAAGAATATTACTGTGCGACAACATGACGCCCTTTTGTTTCCCGGTGGTGCCTGAGGTGTAAATAATGGTTGCCAGATCACCGGGCTTAACGTCTGCTTTGAGTTTGGCGAGTTTTTCGGGTTGCGGATGTCCTTTGCCGAGCTCTATTAAATAATCGAGGTATTTATACTGACATTTTTGGTCAATGAACGTGTAGATCTCTTTCAGGGTTTTAATTTCCGGTAAGATTGGCTCCAATTTGTTGCGCAATTCTTTTCCTTCGATAAAGATCATTTTCATTTCGGCATGATTTAAGATATGCCGGTAATCAGCCTGACTTATGGTTGGATAAATGGGAATGGAGATGGCCCCAATTTGCATTGTTGCAAAATCAATCATGTTCCATTCAGGACGGTTGCCACTCACAATCCCTACTTTGTCGCCGGGTTGGATCCCCAGCTCCAACAGGCCGTAGCTTATGTTGTTGGTCAGTTCAACATATTCCTGTATACTAAATTTCAGCCAGGCGCCATCACGTTTACAAGCCAGTGCGGCATCCTGATTTGGATATTTTTCTAAATAGTTATCCAGTAAATCAAATAATCGTGTTACTTCCATATTGTATTAGTTTTGATCAAAGAGACAAGAACCAAGAGTATAGAGTTAGGACCTGAAGTAAGATTCAGTAAATTGAAGAGAACAAACAATTCAACTTATTGAAAAACGACAGTCCTGTTTTTATAGGCCAGTATTTTCCGTTCGATGTGTTTCTCTACAGCATGCGAGAGGACTATTTTCTCCAGGTCGCGTCCTTTTTTTATCAGTTCTTCCACCGTGTCTTTGTGTGAAATGTGTGCAACATCCTGGGCAATAATCGGACCGGCGTCGAGTTCACTGGTAACGTAATGGCTGGTGGCGCCGATTATTTTTACCCCGCGTTCGTGTGCGGCATGATAGGGTTTAGCCCCAGCAAATGCCGGTAAGAATGAGTGATGAATGTTTATGATTCGGTTGGGGTAATGATCAATAAAATCGGCCGAAAGCACTTGCATATAACGCGCCAGCACGCAAAAATTTATTTCTTTTTCCCTGAGCAGCTCAAGCTGTTTTTGTTCTTGTTCTGCCTTGTTTTCTTTCGTGATAGGAAAATAATAATAATCAATGTCAAAGCGCTTGGCTACACTCTCCATATCGGGATGATTACTGATGATAAGTGGAATTTCCACTTGCCATTCATCGGCTGAATACCGGGCGAGCAGATCGTACAGGCAATGTGACATTTTGGAAACAAAAATTGCCATCCGGGGCTTGGTGTCGGCGAAGTAAAGGCGGAAATTCATATCAAAGCGGACTGCTACCAGTGTTTCGAAGTATTCTTCAATCTTATCTTTCGGTATTTGGAATGCAGTTAAGTCCCATTCCACCCGCATAAAAAAAGCCTTTTCCTGCCGGTTTACATATTGATCGAGATATAAAATATTGCCTTTGTGTTGATTGATAAATTCGGTGACGACCGCTAAAATTCCCGGTTTGTCAGGACAGTGGATTAAAAGTACTGCCGTATTGTCTTTTCCCTTCATTTAATTTCATTTTTACTATAAACTGATTGCAAAGATAACATTTTAATTGGAGACCGTTATTTTAATTGACGATTTGGCTTAAGATTACAAGGCGCAAATTATATTTTTTTTTGATCTGTTGGTTAACTGAAACTCTTGTTTCTATTATCGCCAGGTGCCGGATCTGAAAGAAATTCAGCGCCCTCTGAATGAAAAATGATGATCCCCGATTTCATTATTATAACAAGATTCACCATAAACGAAAAGAGCAACTCATTTCTGAATTGCTCTTTTGCGGTCCGGACGGGACTCGAACCCGCGACCTCCGCCGTGACAGGGCGGC
>JAUZOM010000275.1 GCA_030706465.1 Bacteroidota bacterium
ACATCCGTTTGCATCCGTTACGGTACAGGTATAAGTACCCGCTGTCAGTCCGGTTGCTGTTTTATCCGTTCCCCCGCTTGGCGACCAGGAATAGGTATAGGAAGGTGTTCCTCCAGTGGTATTTACGGTAACAGAACCGTTGGAGCCGCCGTTGCAGGTTACGTTGGTTTGTGTTCCGATAGCTGTCGTCAAGGCAGTTGGTTGGGTAATGGTAAAGCTTTTGGAAAGTTTGTTATTAGCCCCATCTGTTATGGTGCAGGTATAATTCCCTGCTGCCAGTCCGGTTGCGGCTGAGGCGGTACCTCCACTTGGTGACCAGGAATAGGTATAGGAAGGAGTTCCTCCTGAAACGATTACCCTGGCAGACCCATTGACCCCGCCATTGCAGGATACGTTTGTTTGTGATGTTGTTGCAGATAAAGGTACCGGTGCCGGACCAACTATAATATTATCAATCAAATAATAGAGTATTGCCTGAAAATTAATCTGTACCGATGATGTGGTTATTCCTGCAGTACCCGCAGAAATCGATTGTTCCGAACCGGTATAGTTGTTCCAATTAGTTCCTGGCGTCATAGCTGTGTTATCCTGAAATGAAAATGTTGAGGCAGTTAAGGTGTACCAGGGAGGTAACTGTATCATCGTAGAATATTGATTCATACTCTGGTGCTTAACCCATATACCATAAAATTGAAAGGGCTGGCCATCTGTCCGTTGAAGTGTAACGTAATCTCCTCCAGAGCCATCTTTTTGCAAACACTGGCTGTTTGAAGAACCTCCTGAAGTCACATTGGTAAATGAGCCGTTTCCTCCGGATGTAAGTCGGTAGGCAACTCCTCCGATGGTTATATCTGCTTGTGTATTCCAGGGCCAACCATTGGTAATGCCCGATAATGTTGCAGCTGTTGAAAAATCATAAGTTGTTTTAGCTGTTTGTGAATAGCCCGTTAAACCCAATAGTAATAGACCGGCTAATAAACTTAATCTGAACTGTTGTAACTTTTTTCTCATAAACGTTTTTTTGTTGTTAATAATGTGAATCAAGACGGGAAAGAACTTATTTTATATTGATGTTCATAATCTGTTTACCTGTTATTCAGTAGCGATAAAGAAACGCTAAAGTATTAGAATCAATAATTAGGAGAATAACTGATTTTAGCATTTTTAAACCTGTAAATGCCTGTAGCTCTTCTTTATCCGGTGCTAATTCAATGTAAATAGCTTAATTATTTTACTTGAGTTTAACACAGATATGACAAATCAGGATTTCTTGCTGACAAATTAAATTACTTAGTTAAATGAAAATAGAATATCACTAAGTTACCTACATGAATATGATTTTATTTTAAAGATAGTTGTTGATTGTTGTTTCTCTTTAAATTTAAGCAAAGATAAATATATTTTTAAAACTCAGTATACTTTTATTTATCTATTTTTAATTTAGCTCATAGATTTTCACACGGACGAAATATAGCTGTTACAGCATAATTCGGCTCTTTGGGCGGATATCATTTACTAAAAGGTAAGATCTGCTTCCAAAGCAAAACTCTTTTTAAAATCTCCAGGATTGAATGTTGTCATTTAAATGACCATTCATCCATTTGCGGTTTTTTGCTTAAATATAAGGGTATAAAGCTTTAAAACTGCTTTTGTCTCAAGTTTGCACTCTGCTGAATCGTTCAGGTTTAATGAAGTGTACCTTCCCGATAGATCGGAACACAAGTAGGGTTGGAAATCCTTGCTGTTTTCAACGGTCTATACATACAGGCTCTATTCTTTAACAGGTTATTTCTCGTTTCAAAAGTACAAACTCTTTTTAACAGCTCCAACATTTTGTGCTATTATTTTAATGAATCGTAAAATTATTAAATTCTTTGCCTGAAAAAACCGTTCCGATACGGCTATCCGGACGGCTTTCAATAGAGTAGGAGAGTTCCACCTCTTGTTTCCGAACGAGGGGCAACTGGTTTTACGTTTCCAACGTTGATATTTGGAAAAAGATATTCAGACTAACTGGAAATGCAGGGAAACAAACAGGTAAATCCTGCTGAAAAATACTAACTTCAGATCTGTTTTCCTGACGCAAATAGACTATTCCTTTATTTCAGTCCGAGAATCATTTCATTTTTCAGGGCATTCTTCGTTGCCTTATCAATTTAACGTTCGGGAAGAAATAAAATAAGTAGTAGGAACAATATATTGTCCTGTTTTATTTTTTGGAAAATACGACTAAAAATAGCTTTTCTAAATAAAAAAATAAGGGTTTTAATAGGGGGGAGTCAGGTTTTATACCGAGTGTTACTGTCTAAAAATAAGGGATTTAAATTAAAAACCTTATTTTTATTTTTTACCCCTTAGTAGAAATATTAAGCAAAAAGATCTAACCCTTATTCCCTTCTTTAAATTAAAATAATACGACATTATTTAGTTTCTGTTACTTAATATAAGTCTGAATAGCATGCGGTAAATAAAGCATGATATTTTTAAACTACAAACATAGGGCCTTATTTTGTTCGGTTGAATGGTTTTTTGATAGAATTGAATAAATGAGTCATATTCTTCAGCGAATGTTTGCTTATGATTATAGTTAAATTTTTATTTCCTCATAAGTCGTGAAATCAACAAGCATTATATTTATTTTTTTTCTGATTCCACTATCATTAAGATATTTTACTATCCATTTGCCTCTTTCTGAAACAGAAGTCATATTCCAGTATTGTTTCAGAACAAACAATTTTAAGGTATAATCGGATCCATTATTCAGGAAGATCAGGTCGATCTTTTTATCCTCCGGGAAATAGCCTCTTAATCGTTTAACTACTTTACTTACGATATTCAGTTCAGAAAATGGCATTGCTTTGTTGTGTAGAATTGAATGGAAATTGTCGATATCGTATATTTTGAGCTTAAATATTTCCTCTGCTATTTTATTAACAATGTCTTTTCCACGAGGCAATGCAAAGGTTTTTGTCAAATCTTCGTTGGTAAATTCAATAACCAGCTCCTTATTTAATTTCAGGTTTGAATTTAATTTCATTTCGAGGCTATTAAATGCAAGTATTGCCTCTTTATCGCTTAATATCGATTCCTCTTTTACAAACTTAAGTTTATAGGCATTGTTTTCAATCGTCAGATAGATCTCAGCTGTTAGCTCCGGATTAATGTAACTGTGCTTGCTCATAAACTGAATTATCTGAGTCGGTATAGCTTCATCAATTTTCTTATTATACTGTAAGAATGCATTCTCATTTATTGTTATTTTTTTTTCAAAACCTTCAGGTGTAATAGCACTATCCTTAACGGCTGCATCAGTTCGTACAAGTCCGTTTAATAACGTTTCCATCTCATTTCTATTTTCTGCCAGCAGTTTTTTCTCAGTATAGGTTATAAATTGTATACTCCCGTTTTTAAACGTACAATAATAACCAAGGTAGACACATTTATTTCCCTGTATTGTCACTTCCAGTTGCAGAAAACGAACAATACTCCCATTTACACGTCTGGATTCATTTCGTATTATTTTATTATCCGGTGCTGCTATCTCAATAGCTTGAAAAGCATTGTCAACTAAATTATCTATCGGTATTTCTTTATTTTCAGAAGCAATCATTCCCCAGGCATTCCGGCCGGTCAATGTGAAAGTAAATTCTTGTTTTCCAATCTTGTTCCTGACAACAGACCATTTCTTATTATTAAACCATACGCCAAAATTGAGTTTTGAACTTTGAATCAAACTATCCGATTCCATTGGTTTGTTTAGAACCAGCGTGTCTATTTTGATAATTCCATCAGGTTGCTCAATGGTGTATTTACCGGGACTATTATCAAAGAGATTAACGTCTTTCCCCGATTCTTTGATTTCTTTTTTATTTTGGCAATTACAATCAATGCAAATGATTAAAAACAGATAAATAAAATACTTCACAGATTGAAATGTATAGTTTGCCATTCTTTGTTTACGTTATAATTCATTGTTTTCTTCCGGTAACACGCCGATAAATCGGTATACGTTATGCGGAACTATTTTATTTCGAAATTCTTGGATAGTTCAAATCTAAGCGAAGCGGAAACTTGTACTCAAAACCAATGCGGTTTTTAAACTGATTATAGAATACATCCACAGTTACAAACCGTTC
>JAUZOM010000276.1 GCA_030706465.1 Bacteroidota bacterium
GACCAGGTTCCGAAAGTTGCAATAATAAAATCGAATAACCCGCCAATGATTCCAGCAACGATAAGCGGCTTTGCCTGATCACCACCCTTCTCTCCCGAAACCAACACTTGTGTCGTTGCCGTTGCTTCAGGAAAGGGATATTTGCCGTGCATATCGGACACAAAGAATTTACGGAAAGGAATCAGGAATAAAATACCCAACACACCTCCTAACAAGGAAGAGAGAAATACCTGCAAAAAGCTGACGGTAATTGCGGGGTATTTTGCCTGCAAAATATACAAAGCCGGTAAGGTAAAGATGGCTCCTGCCACTACCACCCCGGAACTGGCTCCAATGGATTGTATGATAACATTTTCGCCCAATGCATTCTTACGTTTTGAAGCCGTAGAAAGTCCTACTGCAATAATGGCAATGGGAATAGCTGCTTCGAATACTTGTCCTATTTTCAATCCCAGATAAGCTGCGGCAGCTGAGAAAAGGACTGCCATAAGCAACCCCCAGGTAACAGAACGCACATTGACTTCAGGATAATTTTTATCCGGTGAAAGCAACGGCTTATACTCTTCTCCTTCTTCTAACTCCCGGGATGCATTTTCGGGCAGGCCAGTAATTTTTTCTTCTTCCATAGATACTAATTTTTATGTATTTAATATGAATTACACGAATGATTGATGATGAAATAATGGGAAGATGTTTGGAAATGAATAACATGACGACATAATATGGAGTTGGGATAATTTAGATAGTGGTTTGCGTATTTTAATTTCCATATCAACTAGTTTCTAACTTACCAACACGCTTTCTAACCATCAATTCAACCCATTTGCTCGTCTGCGGATCAACCACTGCGGGCTTTTTTAAATAATATATTTTTCAAAATCAACAGGATATACCGGGAATCGGTCAGAAACTCACCTCTCTCTTCACAAGCTATAAGATAGGTCATTTCCGATTCCTGAATTTCATCCAGGGTACGGGGCATATCGGCATAAAAAGGAGGTAACAAGCCTGGTTTAAATTTAACGCGTTTTGCCTGTAATTCTTTGCTGTACAAATTAAAATATTGAGCACTCAACGGACGAACCCCTACCAGTTTCATTTCTCCTTTAAGCAGATTTAATAGCATAGGCAGCTCATCAAACCAATACTTTCGCATGATACCACCGGTAGTAGTGACCCGTATATCTTTATTAAATTTACCCCCTTCTTTTAAACTGTTGCATTCATAAATATAACTTTGCAGATATTCGGAATAAGGGTGCATGGTACGCATTTTATAGACCTCAAATGGCTCCCCATCTTTTCCAAAACGGCGTAAACGGATCAATGGCCCATAAATGGGGCTTTTAACCGGTGTCGGTTGATTTTCCCGTTGAGCAAAGACATAGGTTAAATGTCCTATTTTCTTCTGCTGGACAACTTTAAATCCGAAACAATACAACCGGCCCAATACTTCGGTTTTGGAGAAAATACGATTATTTCCCCGGGTAATAAAATAATAAAGGTTGCGGGTTAGAAATAATCTCGGCATCACTCTTTTATAAAGATAGTCAAAAGTATAAAAAACATAATTCAACCCCTTCGGATTATTTTCTAATATACGTTTCTTTCGGGTGCTCTTTGATTCGAAACAACAGACGAACATTCCATGATCGGGTAATTTCTCGTTGATGATAGTAAGTCTTCTGTTGACTCCGCGCGTATCATTCAACCTTTTAAGCTGTACAATAGAAGAATATTGATAGTTAGGAATCATTTGTAAATTCTCCGGTTCAGTTGAGTTATACACCAGTGTATTACCACTTGATAAATCAATATATTTTTGCAAGTATTTTAGTACACTGTCGCCCGAATGCGTCCGAATAGTTGACTTTAACTGTTTTAAGCTTTTTTCATCGAGCTGAATTGCCGGTTTAACCTGGGCATTTTCCCGTTCGGGAGCCAGACTTACCGGTACATCGTTATATTCAACAGCAAAACGATAGGCATAGTAAAGAGATAAGAATAAGTAATTTACAAAAAATACGCCTAAAGTTATCGTTAAAAGAACAAATCCCGAATAGATCTTAAAGAATAAATGAATTATTATGGCATAAATAATAAAAGCAATAAAGGCTGTATAAAACAACCGGAGTGAAGATCCAAAATACTGTTGCTTTTTCAAAGGCTTATACCGTTGAAAAAAATAGGAACTAATAATCCAGGTTAATGAATAATAAAGTGATGGCCAGGAGTATTTATTAAAAGGAGTATTGGTGGTGAGTGGAAACCAATCTAATACTACATAGAAACTCAAAAGCAGCATTAAAACGTCAAGAATAAAATAGATACGGGAAGGTTTGTAAAATATCCTCATTTTTGATATAACTTTGTGCAAATATAATACGAATTAAGGAGATTTGTACAGAATTAAAAGAGATTTACATAGTTAATATTGTTATTAAAAATTCAACCTTTTTAATGAGATTGGTCAATCAGTGCTTACTTCGCAATTTGTTGATTCGCATACATTGAATCACAGCAAGATGAATCATATCCCTGGTGGATTATGATTTATCTTACAATTTTTAAGAACCAATGTTTTATGAAGTTTTTGATATGCTGCATAATTAATTCCACAAACCAATCGTATGCCTTGTCTGACCAACGTTGAGGATGGGTGGTAATCATGATGCCATTTTGATCGGGACCTGACTTAAACCAATTTATCAAATCAAAGGTTGAATGAATGCTGAATCGTGGAATTGCAGAATCGTTTAACCGTTCAACAGTAACAGAAGATAACTGACTACCATTCCCTGTTTTCTTATCACTAATCACTGATCCTTTATCACTGTTCACTGATTTATCCCTGATATTGTATTTATCGCCATCCCACATGCGGGCCGTATCGGTAAAATAGGTAGCTTCAGCATTCTGTTCCGTCTTTGGCTTTAGAAAATCAAAGTACGGTTCACCAATAAGATCATAATCCCGGTAATCATATGTTTTCCAAAGATCCCGGTTATCCCACTTTGAAATAGGGCTGCCATGCATACAGATTGTCCGGACAGGATAAAACTGACGGAAATACTCCAGCTGAATTTTAAAATGTTCGATTGCTTTCTCAGCATGACCATGAAATAAAGACAGATCCTCATAATGGTACCCGATTTCATGTCCAAGTCCGGCAATGGAATTTATCACATCCCGCTGGTTACTTTGCGGAATAACCCGAAAATAATAGGTAGCGCGAATACCCATCGCCGCTTCAATCCGGGCAATGTCCAGGGAATTTCTCACTTTTAAATCTACATCATGGCGTAAAATAACATATCGATCATCCGCTTTACCATCACACCAATCTTCAAAAGTACAAAAGGAATAACCTGATTTTTGAAGTGTTTCAAGTAGTTGACGATAAACACGGAGGGTAAAGTCTTTCATAAGTAGTGATTAGTAGTAAATGATAAATGATAAATGAGGAATGATCTATACGATATCCGGAGTTGGATGTTTTGGCTTTTTAATAGACTTTTTTGCTGTAAGAATACTTGATGAAATTATCTTTATTAGTTCAATAGCGTCATTTTCTAAACTGTCAAATTCTTTTTGGTTCATGTAGTTTGTACGAAAGAGTAACTTTAACCAATAGATGGTCTCATTGCATTCTTTTTGTGCAATTCCATATTTATGTATAAAATCAAGTTTGCTTTCAGCATAACAACCCTCACTTATTAAAGCACCTATAGCAGTTCCACTTCTAAGCAATTGGTTTGAAAGAACATATTCCATTTTTTCCTGATGCAAATACCTATAAAAATTCACAATACGAATTGCAAAATTAAAACTCTTTTCTGTTAAAACAGATTTTCTCATAAGATATTAGATTTATCACTAATCGCTAATCATTTTTCACTATTTTTTCAATCATCTTCACGATCCGCTCTGCCGTATGTCCATCCCAATATTTAGGTACTGTACCGTGTTTTCCTTTTCCACTAATAATCAGTTTTACTTCAGAAAGGATATCATCGGTTTTGATCAACTTATTGCTTCCCTCCCAAACCGTCACAGGACGTTCAGTGTTAGGTCGGACGGTCAGACAGGGGATGTTCATAAAAGTGGTCTCTTCCTGTATGCCTCCTGAATCA
>JAUZOM010000277.1 GCA_030706465.1 Bacteroidota bacterium
CATTGATGACAGTTCGCTGATAGCTGTTTATTGCATCGGGACTTCCATGACCAGCAGTTTAGCATCACTATGGGCTTCAATTTCTATTTCTTCCGTTTCGCTCACGCCCAACCCATCCCTTCGGTTCAGGCTTTGCCCTGCAACACTGACATCACCTTCGATCACAAAAAAGTACACGCCATCTTTTTTATTCTTCAACGGATAGCTTCCTTTCCAACCCTCCGATAATTCGCCTAAATGGAACCAGGCTTGTTGGTGGATCCAAACTCCCTGGTCATTGGGATTGGGCGATAGAATCTGGCTCAGTTCATTCGGTTTAGCAATGTCGGCAATGGATATCTGGTCGTAGCGAGGCGTTACATTCTTCTTATCCGGAACAATCCATATTTGCAAAAATTGTGTTTCCTTGTCCTTATTCTTATTGAATTCGCTGTGAAAAATACCGGTTCCGGCACTCATAACCTGAATTTCACCGGTGGTAATAACCCCGTGGTTGCCCATGCTGTCTTTATGTTCCAGGTCGCCAAAAAGCGGAATGGATACAATTTCCATATTATCGTGCGGATGTGTTCCAAAACCTTCACCGGCAGCTACCCGGTCATCGTTCAGGACCCGTAAAGCCCCAAAATGGACCCGTTCCGGATTATAATAATTGGCAAAACTAAAAGTGTGGTGGGTATCGAGCCATCCGTGATTGGCATGACCCCGTGTTTCGGCTTTATGCAATATTGTTTTCATTTTATTGTCGTTTTATAATCGGATATCTTCTTCCGATTTGTTGCGACAAAGGTACGGCGGTAAATTGCCCCGCAAAGTAATGAAATCAGGTGATTGATTGCAAAAATCAGTTCTGGCGTGCAGAAACACGGAATTCGGAGGGTGTCTGACCGGTAAGCTTCTTGAAAAAATTATTGAAATGGGCCGATTCTTCAAAACCAAGTTCATACGCCAACTCTTTATTGCTGATATTACTGAACAGCAACGACCGTTTAGCTTCGGTGATCAACTTGCTTTGAATATGTTCTTTGGCCGATTTGCCGGTCAGGTTTTTCACTGTTTTATTCAGGTAATCGCTGCTTACTGCCATCTCGTCGGCATATTCCGAAACCATGTGAGCCGTAGCGTATTTCTTGTTCAGCGATTTTTTAAAGGTACGCAGTATCTGGTTGCTCGTCTCGACGAGTTGCGGGTTATTGCTTTTATGCAGGCTGCAGTGGTTATTACTTTGTATCAGGAATAGCTTCAGCAACGAGCCAACTGCTTCCCGGGTATATAGTTCAAGCGATCCGGCAAAGTAGGTCATCTGGGAAATCAGGTTCCGGTAAACCGGCATATCCTTCTCGCTAATGGGCAAGGGCGGCGATTGCCCGTAATCATTAAAGAGATAAATATCATTGATTAACTTTTCGGGAATTGAATTGGCAATCAGGAATTCCTCCGTAAACGTCACTACCCAACCAACCGGTTCGCGGGTAAGTACCAATTGGTGCATTTGTCCCGGTAAAATGAAAAAGACAGTCCGGTCCTCAACCTTATATTCGGTAAAGTCTATGAAGTGAGCTCCTTCGCCCTGTTCAATAAAAATAATGGTATAATAATCATGTCGATGCGGTTTGTCCGGAGCTCCGTTGGAGTTCCGGTAAATATCTTCCATCCGCTTCAGGGCAAAACCCGGGTAATCCTGTGAATTTTCGGCGAAGGTGTAGGTTCTTATGTCTTTATGCATCGAATTCATGCCTGCAAAGATAAATGATAATATTCGATTTACATAATTTAATTAATGTATAACCCGGCGAGCACTCCATAACAAATAATTTTTCTTTGTTTTTATAATGCACCTCCAACAAACCCTAACCGGCTTCCGTTTTAGGTATACAGTGGAATCGGATAGATTTCAGTTAGGGTTCAGTTAGGGTTCGGATAAGTAGACCTATCCGAACCCTATCTGAACCCTATCTGAACCCTATCTGAAGTCCCTCAACACAAAGAATGAATAGCGGAAGGAATCCGATAGAGCGCTGTGTAGACAAAGCCACATCCCAAACTAAAAACAAGATCTTTAGAAGTGCTATTAATGAATAACTTACGATTTATTTAAAAGAATAGTCGAGTGGAGTATTGGCCCGAAAAAAGGAGCTGGCAATAAAAAAACTGATTTCAGGAACTTTGAATAGTAGAATCAATGCCGTTTAGATAAGAATTTGAACGCGGATTAAACGGATACAAATAACGCGGATTATCGCTGATTTTATATTTTTATCCATATTCCTTATCAGCGTTTTAAAATCCGCGTTATCCCGTCGGAACGGAATGTTCCATTCGCGTGCCATTTTTCATTTGCTTAACTAAACGGTGTTGATAGCAGAATGATAAATCTTCCACAACCTATTTGGCAAAACCGAAAGATTGAAGAACAACATCCCGGATCAGGGAGCATCTATGGATTAAAAGTAACAGGAAAATGACTAACATCAATACAAGCCCTCCATTTTAGACAGAAAAAACAGACAGCCATAAAAGGAACTTTTTTAATTCTACCACAACAAAAAAAGCCTCCCGTTACGAAGGCTTTCCTATAGAATTTTACTATGATTTTATGGCGCTGACTTTCCGAAGATTAATAATGCTTATTTTTCCACTTTGGCACGCATGGAATCCCAGACAAAGTAACCTATGAGTGCTCCGTACATTATGAATGCCAACCATTCGGCACCGGCGCTCTCCACCCAACGGGTATTCATTAAATCAATACCTCCAAAACGCAATCCGGCGCTCACCACGCCCATTAAAGCGCCTCCGGCAATAAATCCCGAAGCAAGCAACGTTCCTTTCTCTAAACGGGCTGTATTGAGGGACTTTTGTTTGCTGCGCGTAGATACATACCAACTGACTGCACCACCGATAAGCAGTGGCGTGTTGAGTTCGAGGGGAATAAACATTCCCAAGGCAAAGGCCAATGCCGAAATATTAAAATAAGTAAGTATGAGTGAAATCAGGGCCCCAATGGCATAGAGATACCAGGGAGCCGCAACACCGGACATTAAGGGCTCGATCACAGCCGCCATGGCATTAGCCTGGGGAGCTACCAAGGCTCCTTCGCCGGTAAAGCCGTAGGTTTTATTTAAAATCATAATGACACCACCGACTGTTGCTGCCGACACAAGCGTTCCCAGAAACTTCCATGTTTCCTGTTTGGCTGGGGTAGTGCCAACCCAATACCCGATTTTAAGGTCGGTAATAAAGCCGCCGGCCATGGACAAAGCAGTGCAAACCACACCCCCAATTACCAGGGCAGCTACCATACCCGTGGTTCCTTTCAGTCCAACGGCCACCATCACCACCGAAGCAAGAATCAGGGTCATGAGCGTCATTCCCGAGACAGGATTTGATCCTACAATCGCAATGGCATTTGCGGCTACCGTTGTAAACAGAAAAGCAATAACTGCCACTACAATAATGCCGACAACAGCATGCAATAAATTGTGAACGACACCGAAATAAAAGAAAATAAAGGTCGCAACCAAGGCCAGGATGACCCCAATCATGATAATTTTCATTGAAACGTCGCGTTGGGTTCGCTTTACATCAGCACTTACCAGTCCCCCTTTCCCTTTAAATTCATTCGAAGCCAGTCCAACGGCACTTTTAATGATTCCTCTCGACTTTATAATGCCAATGATTCCCGCCATGGCAATGCCGCCAATACCAATATGCCGGGCAAATGTTTTAAAAATAACTTCAGGGGATAAATTGGATAAGGTTCCCGTAAAAGCAGGATTCAGCACTTGCAATAAACTGTCATCCAGCAACGGTAAGGCCGGCACGAATACAAACCAGATAAGGGCGGAACCGGCACAGATAATGGCTGCATACTTCAATCCGACGATATACCCCAGGCCAAATACCGCAGCACCCACATTCACTTTGAACACGACTTTTGCTTTATCAGCAATGGCAGTCCCAAATGGCAATACCCTGGATGTAAAAGTTTCTGACCAGGTTCCGAAAGTTGCAATAATAAAATCGAATAACCCGCCAATGATTCCAGCAACGATAAGCGGCTTTGCCTGATCACCACCCTTCTCTCCCGA
>JAUZOM010000278.1 GCA_030706465.1 Bacteroidota bacterium
AATCCCCTAAAGGGGAAATAAGATACACACTTCACAGTGTGTGTTGGTTTCAAGACTTCTTGTGTGACTATCCAACCGCTCCCGGTTAAATAACTTGTTTCTCTCATTCTAATCAACCGCTCCCGGCTAATCGTTTTCCGCTTTCGTTTTCCTTAAGCCCCTTTAGAGGTTTGGGGTAGTAACCGAAACGGGCTGCAAAGATACTGCTTTTTTCTAAACTACCAAACTTTTTTGAAAAAGTTTTTGTTTTTATTTGTCAGCTTTTCGCTCCGTTTAAAACTTCTTTTCACCTCATAACTGTTTTTTATTCAATTATTTAATGACTGTAGGTTTTGTCCGGAACCTTTCCTCTGAAAGCGGCTGCAAAGGTAAGCCTTATTTTTAAACTACCAAACTTTTTCGAAAAGTTTTTCGCTTTATTTTTTTAACCCACTCGCCTGATCCAATCTTTCTACTGGTAACTGTCAACTATTAATTGTCAACTTTCAACTGCACCGTGCTTCTCTCTTAAAGCGGGTGCAAAAGTAGTCCCTTTTACCATACAAACCAAATATATTCTGCCATTTTTTCTGCTCTAAAACATGAATCATTCCCTAAACTTCTGAAACGAAAGCCTTTTAGACCACAAAAAAAAATATAAAAATACCAATTACTTGCCATTTGCGTCAATTTTCCCGGAGTGTTGAATGCAAAATTCAACTATACAACCGGTACATAAGACTCAACCAAACACAAAAAGACAAGCTTTGTCCGCCTTTCACACTTAACCTATCGCGAAATTGATGCTGCCTGACCGGCATGACGGAACCGATAGTTTGGAATTGGCGATCAATATTGATCGAAAAGCTTAAATTAAGAAGGAATGTTGCCCGTAGGACATTATCATCAATTACATTACTGATCTCCGTTGGCAAACAGATTTGACAAATCAGGCATTTACATCTTATTGCGTACGGATTATTTTCCTTGAAATGATATACAGTGTATATACCGAACCCGGTCTGATACTAACATAAAAAAACTACAAGGTCCGAACCCTGTAGTTTTTCATTTAATCCATGAGATAACTAAAAAATCTATTTCATTATTTTTACTGTTTTCAGGACACCGGTTTTAGTGCTGACCGTTACAATATACATTCCTTTTTCATACGATTCCATAGATATCGGACTAACACCCGTCTGGCTGTACAGTTTTTTACCGTTCATATCCGAAATTTCCACCCGTACATCCGTTTCTTTCGTATCGATGATCAGTTGGGTTACTACCGGATTCGGGTAAACATATACAGGCTTATCATCAATTAACTGCACGTTAGTGGTTGTTCCCTGCGACGGACGTTCCCAGGATTGTGGTTCTTGGGTTCCGGCATAGTCCACAACATAAAAACGCTTACCGGCTCCGTTGACATAATAGGTGCTGGGCACCTGCCCGTTAATAACCGATAAGAAACCGCCCATATTATCCGAGGAAATACGGACATCACAGGCATTATGTACCTTCACTCCTTTGGAGTTGGGTACTTCCATGGAGTTTGTCACAGCAATCCGTGCTCCCTGCGTATTGACAAACACATCATAAATACCCAGCATAGAGGCATCGTGGTAATTGACATTATCGGCCACTTTATAAGCGGCATAACCCTTCACTGTTCCATCATGGCTCATATAATCATTTTGGTTGAGAACATCATAAGGTGTTTCGTTCTGGTAGAAATACAACCGCCCCTTTTCACCGTTCCAAAGAGTGCCGTATTGTTGGAAGTGTTCGTTAAACAGGCCATAAATGGTGACATAGTGTCCGTTAACAACCAACCCGTTTTTTGCCGTATTTTTAAACCAACCAACACCCTGTCCATGGTCGGCCCTCCAAATCCAGAAATGATCGCCGATAACATCCGAACTATTGATTTCCAAGGCAATGTCTACATTCACATTCGTGGTGACAAAACCGCCCACCCGAAAGAACAGGTCGGCCAGTAAAGTCGGATTTGCGCTGTGATCAGTTGTAACGTTCGTTCCCACTTGTAATAAAGTCCTCGAATTGTAATGTGCATCAAAAAGCAGGCTCGCAATCGTTACACCATCAACATCGCCGACAATAATAGCCGAAGAGGAATTGGACGAAGCTGGAATCAGTGTTGCATAACCGGTTCCTAAAATAATAGTGTTCGCCCGGTTCACCAAAAGAGGTTCCGACAACTCATACATTCCCGGAGTAATAAACAGATTTTTCCCTGCCGATAATTGTTGGTTCATCGTTTCGGCTGTAGTACCAGGTTTAACAACATAGAAATCATCCTGAAGATCAAAAGTATCCCCGGCACCCATATTGCCCGTTCCCCAGGAAGGTCCTTTGGAATTAGTTCGTAAAGCCGGCCTGAAAACTTTATACCGGCCATCATCTCCCAGGAAAAGAAACGGTTTCTCCCGTACGACCGGAGTTGTTTCCACCCGGCTTACATTGTTCCACGCGCCCCCGCTGGTCGTCCAGTTATCGCTTACGCTGGCCGTATTAACTGTCGGACCAAATGTAACACCCTGATAACAAAGATTCCATCCACCGGCACTATAATCCTTAGATCCCAACTCGACATACGAATTCCGGAAATACCATTGTTGCTGCGACCAGGAACCGGCCCGGTCATGAAAGTAACAGTCACCGGTAAAACCTCCGCTGCACCAACCATCGTACCACCATTGGTAGTGGGCTCTCCGCTCGGAATTTATACGTCTCAATGGAGCAGCCTGGGATACCGCCCATTGAAACCAGGTATTCATATCTCCCGTTGAATTTCCGGCCACTGTAAAATTCTCTGCAGAACGCCAGAAGGTACAGGTTGCGTTATTATTGGGTGACGGGGCGGGAGTATATACATTGGATATTCTTACATCGTATGGCAATTTACCCAATCCGCCGATATGGGTATAATAAGCGATATTCAGCAATCCGGCTTGGGTATAATCGCCCGGTTTGAAATAAAAAGCATAACGCTTGGTACTAAACTCGTCGTGAAGCATGGCAGTATGAATATTGTTGATCGTTGTTCGAATCATATTCATGTCATCGGTCGGACTAAAAATATAAACATTCGGGCCAAACAAATCCGCATCGGAAATCGTTTGTGAACTCAAGTTGCTTGTGCAACAAACACTTATCAAAATAAGTAAAAGAAATGGTAGTTTTCTCACGATATAATAACTTGTTAAAATATAAATGTCTGACTTGAAATGCCGGATTAAAATTATCGAACAGTCACCTTTGTCTGTAGCTGTCATGTTTTTGCTGTCATCTTACAATCTGCCGGCAAATAATTCAACTCAACAGGATCCGGCCAGTTTTATCTTATCCATCCATGCAACCTGTTGGACTTAAAATCCAACAGCCTGTTACTATCTCCGCACCGGAACAATACGAGTCGTGTTTTGGTGATCTTTCTGCTAATCGGTTAAATTATGGAATGCAAATATACTTATAACAACCTGCAAATTCTATTTTTCCTATACACAAAAACTCATTCAACGGTCACAAAATATTCAACATTTCCTCAACACACGACAACCTATATTTTTACATACCAGCGCATTGACTATTCACATGTTATATAACATATCTCAACACAATATTCAATAGTGCAAAAGCAGCTAAAATTCGGATGCCTCTCAGAACATTTCGTAGAATCATAAAGAGTCTAATTCTACTTTACCAAAATAAAAAACGAACCACAATAGTTATTTTTTTTACTTAAACGGTGCATTTAAAATTCCCCGTTCGATTGATTTGACTCCCGACACGACTCATCCCAGTCGACAGGTCCAACCGATGTACATTTATCTGAATTTTCAGGATAGACGGAAAACAACATGAAGTGGTTTTCAAAAGAGGGAGTCTTCTCAGTCTTTGCTCAGTCTTAGTTCAGTTTAGGTATAGAGGAAGTTCAGAGGGGGTTACCTGGGGGTTGGGGGGGGGGGGGGCGGGGGGGGTGCCCCCGGCACCCCCCCCCCCCCCCCCCCAACGCCCGGGGTACATTGGGGGTAGCAAGCACAGCCACCCCCGGGGGGGTGAGGGGGGGGACAAG
>JAUZOM010000279.1 GCA_030706465.1 Bacteroidota bacterium
CGATGGTGGGTGCCGGGGTTTTTCTCTTGTCGATTAATGTAAAACTCGGACTGGCGGCATTGGCTCCTGCTCTTGTGTTATGGGCTTTTACACGAAGCATCTCACCCTGGGTTAAAAACCGGAATACAACCAATATGCGAAGCACCGGAAGCCTGAGTGCAGAAATACAGGAAAGCCTGAACAACTTCAAAGTAATTGTAGCCTTTAATCGTCGTGATTATTTCCGCAAACGCTTTGATGAAGTAAATGCCGAAAACTATCAAAGTGCCATCAAGGCCGGCATTGCCAATAATATGTTTGTACCCGTGTATGGATTTTCATCGAATGTTGGGCAGATGGTCGTATTGGCATTGGGGATTTATCTGATTGCTGCAGGTCAATTTTCAGTTGGTCTGCTTATTAGTTTTCTGGCCTATATCGCACAGTTCTATAACCCGCTCCGTCAGATTGCAGCATTGTGGGCAAACTTCCAGGTGGCTCTTGCAGGTTGGGATCGTATTTCACAGATTCTGCTAATGGAAAACAACTTGCCGGTTATTGAAACGACCATAGCGGAAGATACTCCTTACCTCCTGTCTTTCAAAAATGTATCGTTTTCGTATTCTACCGGAAATGAGATATTGAATAACGTTAGTTTTGATCTGGAACGGGGGAAAACGTATGCGTTTGTAGGCCCCACCGGTGGTGGAAAAACCACGACTGCTTCCCTTATGGCTCGTTTATACGATCCGACTTCCGGAAAAATAGTCCTCAACGGAATTGACATCCGCGCTCTGGACATAAACTTACGCACGGCCAAAATCGGTTTTATTCTGCAGGAACCATTCCTGTTCACGGGGAGCATACGCGATAATATCCTTTATGGAAATGCCTGCTTCAATGAATTGAGTGACGATGAGTTAATGACCGAACTAAAAGAAGTCGGATTGGACGGTTTGCTGGAACGTTTTAATGGCGGACTGACGGCTGAAATAAAATCATCAGGAGATGGTATCAGCTTAGGACAAAAACAGCTCATTGCCTTTATCCGGGCCGTACTCCGTCGGCCAGACCTACTCATTCTGGATGAAGCGACCGCCAATATCGACACGGTTACGGAACAATTACTCGATGATATCCTGAAAAAACTACCAGCCACGACTACTCGTATTATCATTGCCCACCGGCTGAATACCATCGAAAATGCTGATGAAATCTACTTTATCAACTCCGGTGCTGTGACCAAAGCTGGATCCATGGAAGATGCCGTAAATTTACTGTTACATGATAAACGGGAAAGTTAATAGAATAATTTTTACAAATCAGATGAACAAGTTTGTTATTCTTGTATTTTGATTTTAATATCCTATAAATTAAAACAAAGTTATTCAAAATACTTTATTAAAATTAATCTTTAGCAAGTCGAATTAGAGATTGGAGTCCTACCGTTCTGATGCAAATAAAATTTCTGTCGGTATTACATTACTTAAAATTCAGGCTTCTCAGAGATTATTTATCAAAACCTTTTGTCAATCAAAGAATTGTTTATATCTTTGCACCGCTTTAATAAAAACTAAGTATTCATTATTAAAAAGCTAACAAACAGTATGTTAAATCATTATGAAACCGTTTTCATTCTAACTCCCGTTTTGTCTGATGTCCAGATGAAGGAAGCGGTAGAAAAGTACAAAGCCATTTTGACAGAGAATGGCGCCGTCATTACCAATGAGGAAAATTGGGGATTGCGTAAACTGCAATATCCGATTCAAAAGAAATCCACCGGTTTTTATTCGTTGCTTCAATTTGATGCCGAACCTACAGTCATCGCTACGTTGGAAACTCAATTCCGTCGTGACGAACGTGTACTCCGTTTCTTATCGTTCCGTCTGGACAAATATGCATACGAGTATGCTGAGAAAAGAAAAAGTGTTAAATCTAAAGAAGTAAAGGAGAACTAAACCATGGCAGCAAACAACGGAGATATCAGATATTTGACTCCACCCTCAGTAGATGTAAAAAAGAAAAAATACTGTCGTTTTAAAAAGAGCGGTATTAAGTACATCGATTACAAAGATCCGGAATTCCTGAAAAAATTCCTGAACGAACAAGGTAAAATCCTTCCACGTCGCCTTACCGGTACTTCGTTGAAGTTTCAACGTAAAGTAGCTCAAGCTGTAAAAAGAGCACGCCACATCGCGTTGCTTCCTTATGTAACCGATATGATGAAATAATAAACCAGGAGGAAAAAGTATGGAAATTATATTAAAAGAAGATGTAACCAACTTAGGTTACAAGGGCGATATCCTTAAAGTGAAAGATGGTTACGGGCGCAACTTCCTGATCCCAACAAAAAAAGCGATTGTAGCAACTGCATCTGCAAAAAAAATGTTGGCTGAAGATTTGAAACAACGTGCTCATAAACTGGAACGTATTAAAAACGAAGCTATCGAATTGGCTGATAAACTAAAAGATTTAGTGTTGAATGTTGGTGCTAAAACCAGTACAACCGGTAAAATCTTCGGTGCAGTTGGTCCTATCCAGATCGCGGATGCTTTTGAAAAAGCCGGTTTTAATGTTGACCGTAAGGTAATTGTTTTAAAAGATCCTATCAAAGAAGTTGGTTCCTATAAAGCAACCCTGAAACTACACAAAGAAGTAACTATTGATGTTGCTTTCGAAGTGGTAGCCGAATAAGAGATTCTTATCTGCATAATAAAGAAAGACCGTTATACAAAAGTGTAGCGGTCTTTCTTATTTCTGTAAACAATAGAACTCTTGACACATCAAAGTAAGCGATGCATGTAACCTGCCTTTTCTATCCTCGCTCCTACCTTCAAGCAGGTTTATGCCTTCTCAGCTAATACCGGTATATCTCCCAGAATCGGAAGAAGAATGCAGAGATAAAATATCTTAACTAAATAATAGGAAAAGTAAAATGAAATTTGTAGTTTTGCGTCTAATAATTAATTATTCATCTTAAAACAGAAAATTATACAAACGGATAGAATGATTTCAGGATAATATTTTGTTTAAAACCTGCCAAGCGAGGGAGATTATACCTAATCGGGTCATACTATGTGTTTATATGGTTCAAAATAATTATCTTTGCAGTTTTTTTCAGGGATTTATCTACAAAAGCTGTTGAATTGATAATTAGACAGTTTAAGAACTATAAAATAAATATAATTTCTAGTGAATATGAATAAAGTAAATTATCTTGCACTGGGTGCGGTTGCGTTAACAGTAATTTCAATCTTCTTACCCTGGGTAGAGGTATCTGCCTCCGGGGGAACTTCTGACTTAAATATGAGTTTTCAACCGGTAATTATATCCGGAATCTCAATTGGTTATGGAATATTCGGATTATTGGGTATCTTGTTGGGAGGCTTTTTATCATTTAAAGAATCTAAATGGACCTTTCTGATTGGGATCGTTAATTTCTTCGATGGTTATGGCTACCTTCATCAATGGTTTGGTGCCAGTACACGCGATAGCGCAAATTATGGTGATGTAACATCGAAAAGCAGTGTCGATCCTAAATTTGGGATCTACCTGTTTATTCTGGCCTCGGTGGCTTTTATGATTTTTACACTTAAATACTACAAATCAAGAAAAACAGAAATGGTTCTGCCATCGGAGCCGGACAACAAAGAGAATCAACAACCTGTTTTTACTACCAAAAATACAGTTGCTTCACAAGTATATCAACCCTCTAAAACACAAACAATGACTACACCATCATCAGAACTCCCAACAGAACCGGTACCTTCAGAAGCACCGAAAGAACCTGTAAAACCTGAAACAGTCCCGGAACAACCTGTAGCTCCCCAAACAGTATCGGAACCGACAGTGGAAACCCCAACAGCATCAGCACAACCTATAGAAACTCTCAATCAACCTGTGCATGCAGTTGTGCCCGAGCCTGCACCTGTATATCAGGAGCCGAGAGCGACTGCCACTCCCCAGCAACCGGTCGTTGAACCCGAAAAGAAGAAGTCATCCACTCCATGGGTACTTGCAATTATCTTGGTTGTTGTATTAGTGGCTGCAGGCGTGTTTGTCATGACCAATACATCGTCACAAAAGAGCAAGGACA
>JAUZOM010000028.1 GCA_030706465.1 Bacteroidota bacterium
CCAATGACTTTGATATACTCCATGATTGGTGTGGGTATGGCGTGGGGAAGTATTCTGTCCATGCCCTATGCCATTTTAGCGCCTGCACTTCCTGTTCGAAAAATGGGTATTTATATGGGGATATTCAATATCTTTATTACAGTTCCGCAAATTGTAAATGGATTATTCGGAGGAATGATCGTGAAACGCTTCTTTGGCTCGCAGGCTATTTTTGCCTTGATGATGTCGGGTGGTTTCCTGTTGGTAGCTGCGGTAAGCGTATTATGGGTGGAAGACAAGCTACACCATACCCCCGGCTCCTTCAAGGGGCTTTGATGTCGATTAACAGTAATTCTCAATACGAAACAACAAACATGAATACTATGATTACCAATGCCGAAACCGATCCCTGGTGTCTCCTTGAAGACGGATTTCATGAGCAGGATCAACTTATTTCCGAGGACGTTTTCAGCCTTGGAAATGGCCAAATAGAACAACGGGCAAACCTGGAAGAATTCTATTCGGGCAAAACGATATTGGGTTCGTACATCCCGGGAATTTATTATCCGGAGGATACCAAGCGTTCAATCTGGAAAAACGGAGATGCCGGAACGACTGTAAATGCTCCAAACTGGACCGGTATAATAATCCGGTTAAATGAGGAAAAATTAGACCTGGCGACCTGGGAAATCCAAAATTTCAAACGGATCCTGAATATGCGTGAGGGATTTTTGGAAAGAACCTTTGAAGCAATTTCGTTGAAAGGTCATCAGATACAAGTGTCGGTTAAACGGTTCCTCAGTATGGCAGAGACAGAGGTTGGAGCGATACATTATTCGGTTAAATCCTTAAATTTTGAAGGGCGTATTTCTTTTATGCCAATTCTGGATGGCGATTTAAAAGACCAGCTTCAGGACAGGAATGAACCAATATGGAATGTCCTGCAAACAAAGACCCAATCGGATGTAGCCCATTTATGGATGCAAACCCGTCATACGGATTTTCACGTTTGCCAGGCACTAACTTATGCGTTGTATAAAAACAATGAATTATTAAACTTTGTACCAACCAAAATTGAAAAAGAAAAGATAGCGGGATTTAGCATAGGAACCGATGTAAAAAAGAACGACACCGTTTATTTAAACAAATATGTGTCCATTTTAAACTCGCAAAATCATCCGAGGAATGAACTGACTGAACTGGCTTGTGTTTTGGCCCGCGCTTCCCGGCAAAAAGGCTGGAAGAAATTGATGGAAGAACATACTGCCGTTTGGACCGGAAAATGGAACGATTCGGGGATTAGCGATGATGGCGGTGATGAAACCCAACGAATCATTCGGTATAAATTATTCAGGAATTATCAGGGGCTTGATTCGAATGATGAAACCCAACGTGACTGCCAACTCATAAGTAGCCGATTTTGATTAGTCTGATAACTGTTTGGGTATTTTCTTCTCGTGTCTAAAATTTATGCATATCATGAAACGTACTATTCTAATATTGGTATCCTTTTTTCTTATTTTTCAACTCTGTGCTAAAGACCCTAAATTTGTTCAACGGGTTGAACCGACTTATTGGTGGACGGGAATGATTCAACCTGAATTTCAAGTCATGTTATACGGTATTGATTTACAGTCAGCCGAAATATCGATACATTATCCGGGTGTAACTATTTCCAGAAAAGAGCTTACCGATAATCCGGATTATATCTTTCTTTATTTGAATGTTGCCAAGGAAGCACTACCCGGCAAGTTTAATATTGTCCTGAAAAAAGGGAGGAAAACGCAAACGGTTGTTTATGAGTTGAAACAACGGAGAGCAGGATCTTCTTCCCGAAAGAGTTTTACGGAAGCCGATGCGTTGTATTTGTTGATGCCCGACCGTTTTGTAAACGGAAATCCCACTAATGATTCAATCCCGGGTTATCATCAAGGGGTTCACCGAAATATACCGGGAGCACGACATGGCGGTGATATTGAAGGAATTATTTCGAAGATTCCGTATCTGGCCGATTTGGGAATAACCGCTTTATGGACCACCCCTCTTCTCGATGATAATGATACCCAATACTCTTACCATCAGTACGCCTGTACCGATTATTATACTGTTGACCCGCGCCTTGGGAGAAATGAAGATTATCTACGACTGTCGGAAACATGCCATTCGAATGGTCTGAAGTTGATTATCGATGTGGTTCCGAATCACTGCGGATCAGCCCACTGGTGGTTGAAAGATTTGCCAGCGAAAGACTGGTTCAATACCTGGCCAACCTATACATCCTCCAATTACCGCATGACTGCCTGGACCGATCCTCATGCTTCTTCGGCAGATTTATACCGTTTAACTCATGGCTGGTTTGCCCCAAACATGCCGGATCTGAATCTGCAAAACGCACTGCTTTTTGATTATTTGTGGCAAGTGTATGTGTTTTGGATTGAATCGGCCAATATCGATGGAATGCGCGTGGATACATACCCGTATAACGATATAAAAACGGCGGCCCGGTTTATACAATCTATCCGGAATGAATATCCGAATATGCATGTCGTGGGAGAATGCTGGGTAAAGACCCCGGCAGAAATTGCGTATTATCAATCGGGAAACAATAATAAAGATGGTTTTGATTCCCGCTTGACCAGTGTGATGGATTTCTGCTTGAAAGATGTATTGAGCACCTCATTTAATGAAACTGAAAGTTGGGACGGCGGAATGGCACGCTTTTATTCGCTTTATGCACAGGATTTTGTATACCCTGACCAGCATGCTATAATGAATTTCTTAGATAATCATGATATTGACAGATACTCAATTGCCGTGAAACGGGATGTGCGGAAATATAAAATGGGGTTAGCCCTGCTTATTGTATCCCGCGGATACCCTCAGCTTTATTATGGTACTGAAATCATGCTGGATGGCAAAGCCGGAAGTTATGAAGGTAATCGTTTTGATTTTCCGGGAGGCTGGCCTTCGGATAAACGAAATGCATTTATCGAATCAGGAAGAACAAACGCTGAGAATGAAGTGTTTGATTACCTGAAAAAACTGTTGAATTACAGGAAAAATAATCCCGTTCTGCAAAATGGCAGGATGAAACAGTTTATTCCGGAGAATGGAATCTATGTCAGTTTCAGGTATAACGATGATAAAACGATTATGGTCGTTGCCAATAATAACGAACAGAACAAGGAGCTGGACTTAAGTCGTTTCAATGAAATGCTTACCGGAAAAACGGCAGGAACAGAAATAACAACTTTAAAAACCTATTCTTTAAAAAGTCCGGTTACAGTTCCGGCTAAAACCGTATTAATACTGGAGATTAAATAATATGATCATCCCTATAGTGTGCTCCTTTGACAAAAAAGAGAGCATGTGAAGAAATGAAGCCAGATAGAATTGAGTCTCGCGATTTGGGAATCAAAGGGCTCAATTAAATTGGCAATTTCTATTTGCCGGATGCTTAGCGGATGCTCAATCATTTTAAATAAAAATGCGATATCATGGATTGTTAATTTATAAAACAACAGATTATGAAAAAGCTATCATTGGAAACCTGGATTAATAAATTAAAACTGGTTCTGGTACGATTTCCTTTCGCTCTATTGTTTATTATCGGGTTATCGGTACTTTGTTTTTTGTCGATTCAGAAGGTAAAAGTAGAGATCAGAGAAAGCCTTTGGGCCTTTTTTATATTGGGAACTCTTTTAAACATAGCTGTTGCGTTGTATATGGAAGAGTTTAAAAGCATGAAGAGCAGAATATTGTTTCATGTACTTTTTTCTGTTTTGTTAGCTGTTTACTGCTTCACCCTCCCGGAAAAACTATTTGAATATCAGTATTATCAATTGATTGCACTGGGAATTGTACTGGTGTTATCCGCCTTTTTTATTTCTTTTCTGAATAGAAACAATGAAATTCAGTTTTGGAATTTTAGTCGCAATAGCCTAATAGAACTGTTTATCTCTTTCGTTTTTTCAGCTGTGCTATATGCCGGGTTAAGTCTGGCTATTTTGTCACTCGATAAATTGTTTAATATCCATATTGAAAGAGAAGTGTATTCAAACCTGGCAGTTGTTTGTTTTGTTATTTTTGCACCCGTATATTTCCTGTCCAATATTCCTGACGAGGTTGAAAAAAGAAAGCGCGATATTTTATCCGACAAAATAATTAAAATATTCGGCCTGTACATTTTACTTCCTATTTTAGCTGCTTATACCCTCATTTTGTATGTATATCTTTTCCGGATAATTCTTAAATGGGAACTGCCAAATGGCTGGGTGTCCATGTTGGTTTCCGTACTTGGAATGGCAGGATTCTTATGCACGATAATTCTGTATCCGTTCCGTTCATCCAATGAAAATAAGGTGGTGGATATTTTATCACGGTACTTTCCAGTATTGTTGTTTCCTTTATTAGTGCTTATGTCGATTGGAATCTTCAGAAGGATCGGTGATTACGGGTTGACTATAAACCGTTATTATGTATTGATCTTAAATATCTGGCTGTTCCTGATCAGTTTTTACTTGTTTGTATCTCAATCAAAACATATAAAATGGATTGTCATTTCATTTACCATTGTCGCTTTCTTATGTTCAGTCGGGCCCTGGAGCGTTTATAACCTGACACGGCACGCAATAACAAACCAACTCGAAAAACAGCTTAATGAGGCTCATTTACTGAACAAAGGGAAAATAATTACCGGTCGTGATAAAATGCAGCAAGTTGATTCAATTACTCAAACTAAGGTAGTTGAAAACATCCGGTATCTGGTGAGAACTTTTGGAAATGCTTCCGTACAAAAGTATTTTGCAGTGCCGCTAAAAGAAAAATCAGAATTTGAAATCCTTACACTAATAAAAATGGAGCGGATTCCAGTTGCAGTCGAGTATTTCTGGCTGACGTTGGAAAACCAATTTTTGGACATTGATCTACATCCCTATAAATCATTCATACTCTTGAAAATGAAAACAAATGATAAGTTGGTTTATACAGATAAAAAGGTAAATGTTGAATTTCTGAACGATTGTTTACTTGTAAAAAACAAATTACAAAATAACCTGGTTTATACGATTCCACTTAAAGGGGAAGTCAAGTCTTTAATTAAGGAAAGCCTCAAGATGAAGAAAAATAACTTTCCAAAAGAGTTGATGACAATAAAAGGGGATAATTTTATTCTGATTATAAGAGCGATAAGTGGAAACTATGATTTCCAGCAAGATAAATTAAACATGACAACTTTTGAATCCTATCTTTTCTATTAAATTATTCGAGTTCCCAATATGAAAAAACAATTGTTTATTTTCCTGTTGATTGTTGCCGGATTGGCAGCATGCCAACCTTTCCTTTATCTTCCAATAAATTCAGAGAATAACAAGAATTTGAATTCGTTGCTCACATTGAAAATAGGAGATAATACACTCTATTTGCAGGATTTTGTTATGAATCCGGCTGAAGTTGATTCCGTAACCAGTTCGTCCACAAAGCTTATTTGTCAGATCGGAAACAATAAAATAACCGCTAAATTAAAGGTACTTCCAGAAATGGAACACTTCGTGAATGTGTATCTTTGGCAGAAAGGAGTTCCTTTTTCAGTGCCTTGCCGTAAGACAGATAGAATAAATTATACATTTACTTTCAATCCGCAAGGCAAATCCTATACTAAAGTGCAACTTGTAGGACAAATGAACGATTGGACTGCCGCAAGGACTCCTGAGCTGAAACTGAATGACAGAGGTTTGTATGAAGTTACGTTGAATTTAAGCCCCGGGACGTATTTGTATCAAATGAGCCTGGATGGTGTGCAAAACCATGATACAAACAATCCGGATAAAGTGGATAATGGGTATGGAAAATTCAATTCAATCTTACAGGTTACCGGACAGGGTGATCAATATCCGGTACTTTTTACCGATAAGTTTAATCGTTCAGGAATAACTTTGTCAGTTCAAAAAAAGTTTAAAGAAGCATTTGTTTATTGGCAAAATTATCGCTTGCCGGCAAAGCAGGTGAAAACAGAAGAAGGGAAAATTACATTCAATATTCCTGCAGAAGCAAAAAGAGCGGATAGATCGTATATTCGTGTTTGGGCAAGCAATGAATTTGGTGTAAGTAATGATTTGCTCATTCCGTTACATCAGGGGAAAGTATTGACTGATTCAAAAGAAATTACCCGTTCGGATAAGCAAGCGCAAATTATATATTTTATGTTGGTCGACCGCTTTAAAGATGGGGATAAAACCAATAATCATCCTATGAACCGGCCTGATGTAAATCCTAAAGTAGATTACTGGGGCGGTGATCTTGCCGGAATACAACAGGAGATAGACAACGGTTATTTTGAAAAACTGGGAGCAAATACCTTGTGGATTTCACCATTGAACCAGAATCCTACCACGCCTTACGGCTATAGTGCACTTGCGAAAACCAAGTTTTCAGGCTATCACGGTTACTGGCCCGTCTCTTCTTCAAAGGTAGATTTCCGGTTTGGAACGAATGAGGAATTCAAAGATCTGGTAACTGATGCGCACCAAAAAAATATTAATATCTTGCTCGATTATGTGGCACACCATGTTCATATTGAACACCCATTTTATAAACAACACCCCGAATGGACAACTCCGTTGTATTTACCCGATGGCACTCTGAATACCGAACGCTGGGACGATCAACGACTGACTACGTGGTTCGATACGTTTATGCCAACGCTGGATTTGTCAAATCCAAAGGTGGTGGATATGATGACAGATTCGGCCATGTATTGGTTGAAAGAGTTTAATCTTGATGGATTCCGCCACGATGCCACGAAACATATTACCGAACAATTCTGGCGTGAACTGACCTTGAAAATTAAGAAACAGAATGCCGGAGATAAGCTGTACCAAATTGGAGAAACATACGGGAGCCCGGAATTGATAAGCAGTTACCTGACTACCGGCATGCTTGATGGACAATTTGATTTCAATGTATATGATATCGCCAATACTACTTTTGCCGGAGTAGGAGGGAGCAATTTACAGCAAGTTCAAGCTATTTTAAATTCGAGCTTGTATACTTATGGAAGCCATAATTTAATGGGTAATATCTCCGGGAATCATGATAAACCCCGTTTTATGGCGTTGGCTTCGGGTGATCTGAAGTTTGGTGAAGATGCTAAAGCGGCCGGTTGGCAACGCGAAATAGGCATTACCGATTCAACCGCTTACGACAAGTTGTTTTTAATGCATACGTTCAATATGACGATTCCGGGCATTCCAGTTGTGTTTTATGGTGACGAAATAGGTCTGACCGGTGCGAATGACCCTGATTGCCGTCGAATGATGAAATTTGATGGATGGAATAACCGGGAGGCCGGTCTATGGAAGAAAGTTGCAACATTGGCTCATCTGCGAAAAGACAATCCGGTACTGATATATGGTGAATTTATTAATATCTTGCCCGGCAAAGACTATTGGGCATATGCCCGGAAGTATTTTGATAAAAATGCTATTGTTTTTATCAACAATTCATCAAAACCTAAAACATTTGAACTAATTTTACCTGCTGAGTTAAATACAGAGGGTCTCCGGTCAACGTTTAATACTAAATTCTCATTATTCGGCCGGAATATGAAAATTCAATTACCGCCTTATAGTGCGGAAATATTGCTCTAAGCAATGCAATAATTCAACATCTCAACGATTAAACAGTATAATATGATTCAAATAAAAGACAGTACTTTGGCTGCCGAAGCCGGGAAAGGAATGGATGAGTTTTTACAGGTATTTACCGATGCATACCTGGAAGCTTTGGGAGGAAAACTCACCGCAGAAAACATGAACGTACTGAATAGCAGTCAACATACGCTATTGGCTTACCGCTTTTTCTCCGACGAAATGCGTGATGGCGGTTTTGTGCAACTGATACAAAACGGTTATGGGGGCTATATCTTTGCCAATCCGTTTGCAAAAGCAATCAAGCAATTTGGCGCAGTAGAGCTTGCTAAATTGATATATAAGGCAAAAGAGATTTACGACCCTAACAAAGCGACCCTGGAACGTGAAACAACTGATGAAGAGTTTAATGCGTTGTATGTCGATTTTGAAGTATTCGACGACCTGGAAGAAATCTATTTTGATATTGAAGAGAAACAGACTGCAATTATAGCGGCTTATGTGGACGAGCATATAACTGATTTTGCAGAAATAATCCAGTGAATGGGATTTGTTAAACCTAAAGAAGCTTCCTGAACTGCTTGCGCTGAACGGGGAGCTTTTTTTAGGTTTATTACAGCAGCATTTGTTTTACTTTTTCTAAGTCTTCCGGAGTATCAATACCGATAGTCTCCACATCGGTAAGCCCGACTTTGATACGATAACCGTTCTCGAGCCAGCGGAGTTGTTCCAGCGATTCAGCGATTTCCAGTGGCGATTGTTCAAGATGTGTCAGTTCCTGTAATACATCGGCCCGGTAAGCATATATTCCGACATGTTTGAGGAAAGAGTGCCTGGAAATCCAGTCCCCGGTTTCGGTCCCCCGAATAAATGGGATGATAGAACGACTGAAATACATGGCTTCATTTCGCGAATTAATTACCAGTTTTGGATTGTTTGGGTTGTCCAGAAAATCAAAGCTGTCTTTCTCGGTTACCTTTTTTGCCAACGTGGCAATTTGAGTATCCGGCTCGTCAAAACATTTTTGTAGTTCAGTGATTTGTTCCGGTTGAATGAAAGGTTCATCACCCTGAATGTTGATGATCACATCAAACCATTCCTCCAGTTTGGAAAAAGCTTCATAACAACGATCCGTTCCACTTTTGTGATGATCCGATGTCATGATGACCTTTCCTCCAAAATTTAAAACAGCATCATAAATCCGTTTGTCATCTGTAGCAACATACACATTGTTCAATGCTTTCGAAACCTGCTCATACACCCGCTGTATCATTGTCTTCCCTGCAATCTCGGCCAATGGTTTTCCCGGAAAGCGAGTTGATGCAAAGCGAGCGGGTATAATTCCGACGAAACGTAAAGGAATGACAGTTTTATCCTGAATAGCTTTAGTCATATTTATTGATAATTCTTATTTTCAATTGTATTTTTTGTTTTTATATATTCTTCTTTTTGTTAAAGCAAACCAGCTGGAACCACGCATCAATAACAGTACAATAATTGGAAAGACAGCCAGATTAAAAGTTTGCGCTGATAATGCGAAAGCAAATAATGCTCCTAATAAAAGCAAAATGTTTAAAATCTGATAGAAAAACAAAGTTACTCGCATCGGTTTAATCCAAATAAACAGAGCAACAAACAAATTGAGAGGGTTAAGCCAAAGTAAATTCAAATTCGATTTCACTAAAGGATGTACCGAGAAAAACATCAGATAAAATACAATTACTCCCCCCACACCGGTTACAAATAATATAATAGTATCAAAAAGTTTGAAGTGGCGTTTTCTTTCCTTTATGTCCCAAATTGTTAGAATAATGCCTAAAACTAATAAAAATAATGAGATTGAAACAGGTTTAAATACCCAGGAGTCCTGTTGCTCCTTTGTATTATTTTTATTGACCAAAATCTTTTTGTCGGCCACCAATTTTCTAATTTGTCCGTTTGGAGAATGAATTTGAGCTGTCTGAAACTCATACATAAGTGTCTCCGGTAGGAACATGCTTTCACTGATATTGGCTGTCCGATCAGCCTCTATTCCAAAAACTAAATCAATGCCGAATTTAAGCCAGGTGTCGGTTCCAACATACATTCCCACCCACTGGCGAAAGGTCTTTTGATAGGTAACCGGTTGAAATCTGACATATCCTTTGAGAGCCGCAAATATCTTATCACGGGGTCTGGTTGCGCAATTATCAAATATGAAATTATAGCGATATGTTCTGTTTTGAGGCTCATAATTTTTTAGCAATAAATCAATCAGATTTTTCTTCTCTGCAGGGGTTAGATTTAAAGTTTGTTCCCAGACCACTGAATTTCTTTCAGCATATTCGGGTAAAAAATAGCGGGTGTCGTAAATTCCCAATTGATAATCCGTTTCCCCTTTAATGAACTTGTAATAAAAGTTCTCTGTTTCAAAACTGAAGATACCGTAGTTGAATACAAGATCAATTCCTTTCTTTGAATCGTTTATACGAATTGCTGTATGCCCAAATTTTGAATATACTTCTTCCCCGGGCGAACAGGTGATTAAACTAATAACAACCGAATCGCTGAAACAAATTTGTTGGGCACTTAGATTAAAAAAACTCAAAAATAGGAGTGCAATTAAAAAGATTCTTTTCATGAAAAAATTATGTTCTTGTATTTTGCAAAAGTAATTCTATTTATTTAATTTTTTAGAATATATTTAATACTTTTCTCCGACATTAAAAGCGATTCAATTAAATGGACATATTTGTAATTGCAATTACGTCATACGAAATTTATTTTTTGTATTATTTTTGTCCTTTTTTTTGATGTTTAGTATTTTTATCTCGGAAAATTACTAAATTTGTGCTTTATAACATTGTTGTCAAACATATTTCTAAAAAAGATTATATGGCAAAAAAGCATGTTTCAGATCTAAAACCGTTGGAAGAATTACTAACCGTTTGGGATGTTCTAACCCCCGATGAAAGGCAATTTGTGCGAAGCAACTATTCAGTTCATTTTTTTAAGAAGAATGAAATGATTCATTGTGAAGGTGAAGTACCGACTCACATGATGATTCTTGCAGATGGCAAAGTAAAAGTCTACAAAGAAGGAGTTGGAAGCCGTTCACAAATTATAAGAATGCTAAAGCCGGGAGAATATTTTGGCTATAGGGCTATAATTGCGAATGAAACTTACAATACCAATGTGGCTGCATTCGAGGCATCAACTGTATATATGCTTAAAGCTGATATATTTTTGTCGATCTTACGGCATAATAATGCTTTTTGTTATCGCTTTTTGGAAGAATTAGCTACAGATTTAGCGGCCTCCGACGCAAGAACCGTAAATCTGACTCAAAAACATATTCGCGGAAGATTAGCTGAAGCACTGCTTTTACTTAAAACAAATTATGGACTGGAAGAAGATGGAGCTACCATCAGCATTTATCTATCCAGGGAAGATCTGGCTAATTTATCGAACATGACCACCTCAAATGCCATTCGTACCCTCTCAAACTTTGTAAATGAACATGTTATAGCGATGGATGGGCGCAAACTAAAAATAATTGATGAAGATAAACTTCGGAAGATTAGCAAAATGGGTTAATCAGTATATTTTACCCTAAAGTCTTTCTATTCTGCTAATTGTTCGTAATTTATTTATTTCTATTAAACAAGTTCATCACTAGTTGGTTTTATATTCATAATCTACATTATACCGACACAATCCACAATTATGAATGCAGCACAGATTCATGCTACTTATAAGTCCATATCCCATTTCCTTGTTTTAGGACAGATAAAAAATGCATTTGATAAAGCAAAGGTTTTGGTTAATGAGTTGCAAATTGGAGAATATTCTGACCGATTGGAAGATTTGCAACAAAATTATCGTTTTTTGCTTCATTACTATATAACTGGTGCGGATGATCCTCAACGAAAATCAGTGTATAATAAATTGATAGCGAAGATTTTTGTATTGAATTCCGAGTTGCGGGAAGAGCTAATTTTACGAAATTCTTCCAATTACGAATATACTCAGAAACGCTATTATCCCCATACAAAAAGATATAATTCAACAACGGATTTGTTTAATGCTTTAAAATACTTTCATAATCAATCTGAGATATTAAAGGATAAAGAGGAAATACATGAAGTGGAATTGAAAAGGTTACGTTCGAATTACGAACGACTGATCCCGGAATTTTTTGGACTATTCTGGTTGACAACAGTTATCGGTTCGCAAGAGAAACTGATTTTCAATCAGGTGCTGAATAAAGATTATCCCGGTTGGATTGAAAAATCGGTATTAATATCTGCTCTTACGTTAAACCTGTGGCGAATGTTTGATGAAAGTAAGCTCATGTTACTTTTCGATGCTTGTCTGGTGGAAGAGCAGCAGGTGAGGCAGCGGGCTTTGGTGGGGCTGTGTTTTGTAATGGCAAAATATAACCGGTTTTTACCGTATTTTCCTTCAATACGAAACAGATTGGTGTTATTGGCAGATGATAATCATATCGTCGAGAATTTTAAAAATATTATTATTCAACTTATTGCAACCGCTGAAACGGAGAAAATCACTAAAAAAATGCAGGAAGAGATATTGCCTGAAGTGATGAAAATCAGTCCTTTGTTGAAAGATAAGATGGATACCGATAGTTTGCTGAATTCGGATGAATGGGATGAAGAAAATCCCGAATGGCAGGATATGCTCGAAAAAACCGGCGTATCGGATAAGTTGAAAGAATTGAGTGAGCTTCAGCAGGAAGGTGCCGATGTGTATATGAGTACTTTCTCCTTACTTAAAAACTTTCCTTTTTTCTCGGAATTTACCAATTGGTTCTTGCCATTTGATACTCAGAACTCCGCAGTGAATGAGCTGTTTAAAACGGATGATCAGACCTTGATCACGGCTTTTATAAACAATAATGTGATGTGTAATTCAGATAAATATTCTTTTTGTTTGAGTATACTTCAAATGCCGGAATCCCAACGTGGAATGTTGAAACAATCGTTCAAAATGGAAGCGGAACAGATGGATGAGATGTCAAAAGATGAGGCTATTCTAACTCCTGATGTTGTTTCAAAAAACATATCCCGGTTATATGTACAGGATTTATTTCGTTTTTTTAAACTAAATCCGCAACATGCCGATTTCGCTGATATGTTTGCATTTTCCCTTTTAATGCATCGTTCTTATTTGTTTGAAATTTTGTCGATAGATGTTGATTTTAAGATTAGTATTGCTGAATACTATTTTTCAAAAAATCATTTTATTCAGGCTTTGGAGTTATTCGAAAAGATACAACATGAGACCATTCAAACGGCTGCCCTTTATCAAAAAATCGGTTACTCATATCAACAAACCTCTCAAATTTCAAAAGCCTTAGATGCATACTTAAAATCCGATTACATCCAAACGGATGATGTATGGACTATTCGGAAGATAGCTCTTTGTTATCGATTAATGGGTGAGTTTGGAAAAGCCCTGGAGTATTATCAACATGCCGATTATTTGAAGCCGAATCAATTAAACGTGTTGATGCATATCGGACATTGTTATGTTGAGTTAGGAAGATTCAAAGAAGCATTGGGTATTTACTTCAAAGTAGATGCCATTGGTGATGAAAATGTAAAAGTCTGGCGTGCGATTTCATGGTGTTCTTTTATTTTGGGGAATATCCAACAAGCCGATTATTATGTAAAAAAATTAATGGAGAGTGAACCGAATGCAGCCGATTATCTGAATGCAGGTCATGTGGCATGGTGCCAGCACAAACTACCTGAGGCATTGGAATTCTATCAAAAGAGTTTGGAGCTGCAACAAAATAATTGGGAGCTATTTCTGGAAACTTTCAATGAAGATAGGTCCTATTTGATTGCCAATGGAATTGATGCTGATGACATCCCGCTGTTTCTTGATGAATTAAGCCCGATTGCCTTTTAGAGTCAAGAACCAAGAAATTAAAGAAAGGTCAAGATCCTGTCACTCATCTCTCATCTCTCATTCCTCATTTCTCGATGCTAAAATCGGTATCCCAATCCCCATTCTATAAATTCGGCTTTTTGTAAATGTGTTTTCAATCCCAATGAAAGAAAAAGATGATTGTCCAGGGCATATTTTAATTTAGCTCGCGTGTAAAACCAGCCATCTTCATAGGTTATATTGTAAGGGTATATGAGAGGCTTGTTTAAATTTCCGCTTTTAGCATCGGCATAAGGCGCTGTGTTTTTAAGCGGATCATATAGATAGATCCCGAAGTCTATGCCTGCAGTTAAACGCCCGAGCATTAGTTCATGTTGCCAGGAAGTACCAACTCTTAATTTGTTTTTCAATTCATTTGTAGTGATATAATTTCTCGTATAAAGGGATGTCCCATCATAGACACCATCATAAAATGCATCAATACCTAATCCCATCCGGTAATTGTTGGAGATAGGCCTGTATGCACTAAAAACGAGGGAGGCAATCGGATAGGTCTTGTTATCCAAATAATATAATTGTCGAAAGCCTCCTGAAGCTATTACTTCAAATGTAAACTTATGAGGAATTTCATTTAGGATTTGTTTTGACGGGAAATTAAACTTCTTGTAGTTCGGGAAGTATTTCACCCCGAGGAATCCGTTTAATAGGTTTAGTCCCGAGTTTGGAACAACTGCACTTCCATCCGACATATGATTCCAGGTGTATTCTGCCGTCAGACTCAATCCTTTGCTAATTGGGATCTCGAGACTTCCACCCCCTGAAAAATAGACATTCAATGGAAATCCGATGGCTGTATTAGTACTGTCAAAGGGCAAAATTTCCCCATGCGAATTTTTGTTTGTGTTTTTATAGTTTTTTGTCAAATAGCTGGCACCTGCACCTGCTTTCAGATTTAAATTAAAATACCGGGATCGGATTAATGGGAAACTGATATAAGGGTAAACGGCAAATGCATTTCCTAATCTTTGTGGATTGCCCAGATCGAGCCAAACTGTTCCAAGTCCAATAATGGGGAATGCATTAAACTGTTGCCAGGGTTTTTCACCCATGGTTTGAAATTCTATCGATAGTTCGGCTCCTTTGACGGGATTTTCAACTAAAAGTGTTACATGTTTGTCATGTGGCAGTATATGACCGTAAATCCCCTGAAATTTGAAACTATATTGTTCACTGGTTTGTGCTTGTAATGAGTTTGCCAATAAAATGAATAAGAGGGAAAGAAGAGAATATTTCATGGTTCCATCATTAGTTGTTATTTTCCATTCATTTTTTTTGGTTACCTTTGACACCGCAAATGTAGCAAAAATCAATTGCAAATAAAGGCTTTTGAATGTAATAAGTAAGAAATGGGTCTTCTTCGATAAGTCTAATTATCAAAAGCTACGCTAAGGCACAATGACGCAAAGTGTTGTTTTTCGGCGATATAATTTTAGCGTTTTCGCGACTTTGCGAACAAAAAACACTTTTCGGAGTGGACTCAGAAATAGAATTCGTAATTCAACCTCATTTCCATGTTTACAATTTTCAAAAAAGAATTGCGTACCTTTTTTAGTAATGCAACCGGTTATATCGTTATCGGCATTTTTTTAATCCTTACAGGTCTGTTTTTATGGGTAATTCCGGGCGAATATAATATCCTGGATGCCGGTTATGCCAATGTAGATGGACTTTTTTATTTAGCTCCCTGGCTTTTTTTATTTCTTTGTCCGGCTGTCACCATGCGCCTTTTTGCCGAAGAATTCCAAACCGGTACCTGGGAATTGCTTGTAACCAGGCCTCTGAGTAAAATGCAACTGGTGTTGGGTAAGTATTTTGCCGGTCTGGCAGTCGTTACGTTAGCCTTGCTGCCTGTATTATTGTATTATTTTTCAGTTTCTTTCCTGGCAGAGCCTGTTGGTAATGTTGACTCCGGAGCATTTTGGGGCTCTTTTATCGGCCTCTTTTTCTTAGCCGCTATTTACGTAGCTATCGGCACGTTTTCCTCTTCACTTTCGAGCAATCAAATCGTTTCATTTGTTGTGGCGGTTGTACTTTCCTTCTTTTTTTACTACGGCTTTGAAGTGTTGACAGAATTTTTTACCTCCGGGCAGTCCATTCAATTCTTCGATTTGCTGGGCATCCATGCTCATTATAAATCAATGAGCCGTGGAGTCATTGACTCGCGCGATCTACTTTATTTTATTATCCTGAGTTCAACTTTTCTTCTCGCTACCGAGTGGAGAATAAAGAAGAGTTGAATCCCATTGAGTTGAAATAAGGCAGGTCCGTATCAGATTAAATATTTTAGATGAAAATATATGAATAAACCGTTGATTTTAATTACCAATGATGATGGTCATGACGCTCCCGGGATTGAGGTTTTAACCAACCTAATGACTCAAATCGGGGATGTGGTGGTCGTGGCGCCTGATGGGGCACGTTCGGCGCAATCGAATGCGTTGACGGTTACCCATCCTGTCCGGTTTAAAAAAGTGGAAGAGAAAGAAGGTCTTATCCGCTATGTATGCACCGGCACACCGACTGACTGTGTAAAATTGGCATTAAACGAAATTGTTGATCGTCGTCCCGATTTAATCGTTGCAGGAATAAACCATGGAACTAATTCTGCCATTAATGTGATTTATTCGGGTACAATGGGAGCCGTGCTCGAAGGTTGTGAAAACGGCATCCTGTCTATTGGCTTTTCAATTAATGATCATTCCTCCAATGCTGATTTTTCTCATTTTGAAAAATATGTACTGCAGATTGCCCGTGAAGCATTAAAAAACGGGCTGCCTCATGCAACCTGTTTGAATGTGAATGCACCGGTTGGCGAAATTGCAGGAATACGTGTTGCCCGCCAATGTGATGGCCGGTGGACGAAAGAATATGCTAAGCGAATTGATCCGCGTGGCGGGTCCTATTTCTGGTTGACCGGTAATTTCGAAAATCATGAACCGGATGCCGAAGATACGGACGAGTGGGCGTTGGATCATGGGTATATTTCAATTGTCCCGACAAAGATCGATTTGACGGCTTATGCGGCAATGGATACTGTACGGAACTGGAATTTATAATAAAAATTTTCGGATGGAACGGTTCAACCATTTTTTATATGGATTTGTTCCCGGGTTGTTACTCCCGGTGCTTTTTATGTGGATTTATCTGAATCGGTTATACCCGGTTGATTTGCCTTTTCCGGAGGCATTGAGACAACTCTATCCGGGTGTTATTCTAGAAAAGTTACTTTTGCTTTCCGTTATGCCTAATTTGGTTCTGGTTTATGTATTCTACAAATCGGACAGCTTTAAAATTGCGTCAGGAATGTTAATCGGAGCAATGCCTTACCTGGTTTCCAGTTTTTTTATGCTGTAAAGGGGATGGAACCTGGAGCACCTGCTTTGAGGTATTAAGTACCGCGAACTGAATCAACTAATCAATACATTATCATATCAACATTTCAATATGAAATACTTTATCATTGCGGGAGAGGCTTCAGGTGATTTGCACGCATCGAATTTGATGCGGGAACTTCGGAAAGAAGATACTAAGGCAGAATTTTGTTTCTTAGGGGGCGATCTGATGCAGTCCCAGGGAGGAAAAATGATCAAACATTATCGGCAGATGGCTTTCATGGGTTTTTGGGGAGTATTGAAGAATGCGCGGAAAGTATTGAATAATATCAACGAATGTAAAAAAGCCATTGTCAATTTTCAACCCGATGTGGTTATCCTGGTTGATTATCCCGGGTTCAATTTGCCGATGGCCCGGTTTACCAAGGAAAAATTAAATATCCCGGTCTATTATTATATATCGCCTAAAATCTGGGCCTGGAAGGAACATCGGATTAAAGCTATCAAGCAGTATGTGGACAAAATGTTTACGATTTTTCCTTTTGAAACCGAATTTTATGCGGGGCACAATTATCCGGTTGAGTATGTAGGGAATCCTTCGGTTGATTCTGTGGACATGCGTCCAAACCAACAGCAATCTTTTGAAGAGTTTTGTTCGAAGAACAGCCTGCCGGATAAACCGATCATTGCCTTGTTGGCCGGGAGTCGCAAGCAGGAAATATCAGCTTGTATGACCCGTATGATCAATGCAGCATTGCGTTTCCCCGAATACCAGGCGGTAATTGCCGGTGCGCCGGGAATTGATCCCGGTTTTTATAAATCCCTGTTGAAAGATAAAAATGTCAGGATCGCATTCGACCAAACCTACGAATTGCTTCAGCATGCCAAAGCTGCCGTAGTAAATTCAGGCACGGCAACGCTTGAAACGGCTCTTATCGGGACACCGCAGGTGGTGGTTTATAATGTGTATTTCGGCCGGTTGATGTTAGCGTTGAAAGATATTTTTGTTCACGTGAAGTATATTTCATTGGTGAATCTGGTGGCTCAGAAAGAGGTGGTTAAAGAATTGATCGCCCATTTCTTTACGGTTGAGAATGTATCAAAAGAACTGGATAATATTTTGCATAATAAGACTTACCGGCAAAATATGCTGCATGAATATGCCCTGCTTAAAGATTCGTTTGGGGGGCCCGGTGCTGCATCGAAAGCAGCAAAGAAAATGGTGGAAATACTGGGTGCTGTGCGTTAATATCCTTCGGCGTTATGAGTTTTCTTCAGTAGTACGGTTAGCTTCGCGCTATAGGTTACACCAGTTACATTATTAATTGCTGACCGGCCTTCATTTCCTGATCACTCTTAACTGAAGACTGAAGACTGTAGACTGTTAACTGAGTACGCAGGCCATAGCAATGCTGTAAAACTTCGAATCAATGCTTTCGCTTCGTGAGGTCAGGACGACTGGTTTTTCGGTACCCTGGAGTAATCCGCCCATTTCGGCTCCGGCAAAGAGTGATAATCCTTTATAAAAACAATTTGCACATTCAAAGTTAGGAAAGATCAGAATGTCAGCATCCCCCAAAACCGGAGTAGGGACATTTTTTATGCCTCCCCGTTTAGCATCGAGAGCCAGGAAAACATCAAGGGGCCCATCCATGATGACATCGCCGAATTCGCCGTTACGCCACATGTTCATGATGTCCAGGTAATCCTGCATATACTGGATTTTCGGGTTGGCCACTTCGGTGGCATGTAACAAGGCAATCTTAGGTTTAACAATGCCGAATTTATAGGCCGTTTGGATGGCATATTTTATCATGGCAGTGCGTTGGACTAAGTTTGGAGACGGAATAACAACCGGATCGGAAAAGAAAATTAATTTATGATAGGCTGGTACTTCCATGGCAGCATTGAACGTCAGTACATTTCCCGGAGGTAAGAAGCCTTTTTCTTTATCCAGAATTGCCCTTAACAAGACATCGGTGTTTACTAACCCCTTCATTAAAATATCAGCCTCCCCGGTTTTAACCATTCTGACAGCTTCCAGGGTCGCTAATTTTACATCCGGGATATCGATGATATGAATGAAAGGAGAAAGTTTTTGCTCAAACAGATGGGGCGATTCAATAGAAGCCACATCCCCGATTAAAAAAGCTTCAATAATTCCCATATCGACTGCCCTTAATACGGCATCCAACGTGTGCGAATCAACGGCATTCGCCACGGCCATACGTTTCCGGCAATTCACACTTTGCAGGTGTGCCGTGAGCTCGGCAAAACTTGAAATTGATTCCATTCGGTGGCGTTTTTGTTGGATTTGAATTACAAATGTATGATTATTTTTTTACTGCAACAATACCCGGAAAATATTTCGACGATTAAGGTTTAAATAATTGTCATTTAAGTTTTTATAGGAATACTCCGGCACCGGTGGATTGCTTTATTATTTTTATTTTTTGCTCATTAAATGATAAAAATAGTACTAAATTTGAATACCTGATGTCAAATCGTAACTTAACAGTTTTTGGATTAAAAAAAATCCGGAAGAAAATTATTTTCAGTTTATCCCAAAATATTTCAAATCTGTAGCTCCCGGATTGCTAATTAAAGTATTTTTAGGCTCTATAACCAATAAGGTGGGTAATCAAAATTGAGTTTACCCGAAATAAAACAGATCCTATTCCTGATTCTATCCTTATTTGTGTGGATACAACGTCTGAATAATATTGATGACAACATTAACCCCACAACACAATAACTCTGCACTCTTTGACTGATTTAAAGTGGCTGTCAACACATCAATGGCAACTCTTTCCAATAAGCCCCCACGATCAGGGATCGAACAACAATAAAGATAACGAACCACAAAAGGCACACTGGTTCACATTAGAAATAATGCTATTTGCAATATCATTAAGTTTAAATTCTTAAAATACCAATCGATATTTCTTATTGTGTTCTTTCTTAAGTTATCTTTTGTGTCCTATTGTGCCTAATGTGGTTTGAATATTTGCATGTTTAGTATACATTGATTATTAACGCATGATCTTTAGTTATAAAGTAGCCCCCAAAAACAAATCTTGAATCTGCTTTTAGGAACTTTTTGATTACACAAAAGGTGCAACCCGGAAGGCTTCCTGTACAACCCAGAAGGTTCCCTGTAGAAATGATCAGGTGTTATAAATAAATCACCATGAGCCCCTCGTTACAAATCCGGGGTAGAAGGATTTACTGCCGAATAGGATTATTCCTTATCCCGATCCCAGGTTATGAAGTACCGAATTTAGAGTCTGATGGTTCCAGTTTGAGCATTCGTTTACTCCTTCGAAAAGAACTAACCGATTCACCATATCTTACAGTCCAATCGCCACCAGGTCTATGTCCGGTCGCATCTTAGCTTAGGTTTTCCCATAGTTAACCCATAGATGTCCCATAGATATCCCATAGATGACCCATATCATTAATGATATGGGTTATCTATGAATTATCCCTGAGTTATCCCCGGTTATTGTATAAGTAAACCTAAAATAAGTACAGAAGAGGATGCGAGCAGGATAAATCGTCGAATCGTTGAATCATTGAATTGTTGAATCGTTGAATTTAAAAAACTGGTACGGGTTATCTGCAGTTTTCTCCTACGAAGAAATGAATATTAATGGTATTTCAATTACCCACCCCAAACGTTATAGAGTCTATTTTTCAATCTAATTTTACACATGCCGGATTGTTCCCGCTTTGTACCGAACCTGGACAAGTCCTGACCCAAAAGGCAGAACGCAAATGACGCAAATCCGGCAGAGTCCGTTAAACCTGGAGACAGATGAATAAATACTGAAATATACAGATGTGAGCCGGAGAATAAACTATGACGGACCGCATGAAATCTGTGAGAATCCGCATCATTGGTATCGGTTTTATTCAGTCAAACCGGAATGTAGTGACGCGTACAAATGCTAATTTAAATGACCTTGATTTTCAATGATAAAAGTTGTTGCCGGCATCCCAACAATAAATAGCTTTTGAATCGCGTTCAAGAGCTGTTTGGTGCGTGCTTTGTTGTTTTGCATAACCAATTTGAACAGAAACTTTTAATTTAAACTAAAAAGAAATTCACATTTCACTCAAACTAAAATTTCTTTGTATCTTTGAACGTTTTTTTAAGAATGTTGAATATCGGGCATTGGGAGTGGAGCATTAAACAGTGTGCGTTGAAAGCCGGTAATTGAAGATCAAGTACGTTTGAACAGAAAGAAGTAGACAATAATTAGTATAAACGAATTATAAATTTAATAATTGCAATACATGAAACGATTTAGATTAATGAACAACATCTTCGGATGGGTAGCATTTGCTATTGCTGCATTGACGTATTTGCTAACTTTGGAGCCAACAGCCAGTTTCTGGGATTGCCCCGAGTTTATTTCTTCCGCTTTTAAACTGGATGTAGGTCACCCACCCGGAGCACCTTTTTTTATGCTTATGGGTCACTTTTTTTCTTTGTTTTCAAAGGACGCAAGTCATGTGGCTTTCATGTGCAATACGTTGACTGCGTTGTGTAGTGCATTTACTATTTTATTTTTGTTTTGGACCATTACCCATATAGCGCGTAAAGTGATCATCAAAACAGATGAGGATTTTACTACCGGAAATATCATAGCTATTCTTGGTGCCGGGATGATTGGAGCATTGGCCTATACATTTTCCGATACGTTTTGGTTCTCGGCTGTAGAGGCTGAAGTATATGGCTTCTCGTCTTTATTTACCGCCCTGGTGTTTTGGTTGATTTTGAAATGGGAACGGGTTGCCGATCGGGAAGGTTCGGATCGTTGGTTGGTATTTATTGCTTACATGATGGGATTATCCATCGGGGTTCATATCCTGAACTTACTGGCTATACCGGCTATTGTATTGGTTTATTATTTCAAGAAATATACGCCAACGGCAAAAGGAATTATACTGGCTCTGATTTCAGGGGTCGTTATTCTGGCTGTTGTGTTGTACGGGTTAATCCCCGGTTTTGTTCAGGTAGCAGGTTGGTTTGAGATTTTGTTTGTGAATGAACTCGGATTTGCATTTAACACGGGCTTATTTGTTTATATTGTTCTGACCATTGCCATCTTAGCGTGGGGCGTTTATGAATCATACGTCAATAAGAGTAAGTTGCGAATGGCTATCTCCTTTGTATTAGCTATAGCCATAACCGGTGTTCCGTTCTTTGGAAGCCATGTTGTACTAGGTTTACTGATTATAGCTGCTATGGGGGGATTGTTTTATAAATATAAAAAGAATGTCAGCGCCAGATGGTTAAACACGGTTTTACTGATGGTCACTATGGTTTTGATCGGTTATTCTTCGTATGCAGTCATTGTGATCCGGTCTTCCGGGAATCCAACGATGGATCAAAACAATCCGGATAATGTCTTCTCGCTGAAGTATTACCTTAACCGGGAACAATATGGTGATACCCCGCTTCTTTATGGCAAAACGTTTAATTCTCCTGTAAAACTGAGAGTGGAAGGAAATACCTGTATCCCAGAACAAACCCAGGGAGAGCCGACCTACACCCCAAAACCCAAAACGTCTCCATCCGATAAGGATGAATATATTATAACCGGTTATAAAACCGATTATGTGATGGACGATCGGTTTAACACGCTCTTCCCGCGTATGTATGACGATAAACCCCAATCCATTGAAGCCTATAAAGCCTGGGGAAAAATTACCGGTGAAACGATAAACTATGACTATTGCGGGCAACAAAAGAGTGATTTAAAGCCGACTTTTGCTGAAAACATGCGTTTCTTCTTTGATTACCAGATGAACTTCATGTATTGGCGCTATTTCATGTGGAATTTCAGCGGCAGGCAGAACGACATGCAGGGCTTTGGTGAAATTGACCGGGGTAACTGGATTACCGGGATTGGATTTATCGATAATTTATTGGTCGGTGACCAGAAAAACTTACCTTCGGAACTCCGGGACAATAAAGGTCATAACACTTATTACCTATTGCCTTTGTTGTTGGGAATTTTCGGTATGTTGTTCCTGATTTACGGTGGCAAAAAAGGGGTAGAGGGTTTTTGGATAACCATGCTGCTTTTTATCCTCACGGGTATTGCTATTGTGGTTTATCTGAACCAGACGCCTTACCAACCGCGTGAAAGGGACTATGCGTATGCCGGTTCTTTCTATGCATTTACAATTTGGATCGGATTGGGGGTACTGGGTATTTTAAAAGCATTAAACAAGTATGTTCCCAAGATTCCCCGTACTGCCAGTGCTGCTTTGGTTACAATCTGCTGTTTAGGGGTACCAGCCTTAATGGCACAACAAAACTGGGACGACCATGACCGGAGCAACCGCTATACCTGCCGGGATTTTGGACAGAATTACCTGGCTTCCATCAAGCCCAACGCGATCATATTTACCAACGGGGATAATGATACATTCCCTTTGTGGTACAATCAGGAAGTCGAAGGTGTGGGAACCGATGCCCGTGTATGTAACTTAAGTTATTTGCAAACCGACTGGTATATAGGACAAATGCAACGCGGGGCTTATAAATCGGCTCCATTACCTATCTCCTGGCAACCTAAAGATTATGTATCCGGTAAAAACGAAGTACTTTGGGTAGAAGATTTACTTCAAAAGCCGTTGGATATTAAGACCGCCTTTGATTTTGTACTTAGTTCCGATTCTTCGACCAAGATGAGAGGAGAGGCATTTTTACCAACCAAGCAATTGTATTTGCCAATTGATGCACAGGAAGTGATAAAGTCGGGAACATTGCCTAGGTCGAGAGCCTCGGAAATTATTCCTCAGATCAATATCGATTTAAAGAAAAGACTCACCAAAAGCGAGTTGATGGTACTCGAATTATTGAAGGAAAATAAATGGAAACGTCCGATTTACTTTGCTGTAACAGTAGGTGATGATTACTATCTGGGATTGAATGATCATTTCGAACTAACCGGGTTGGCTTACCGGATTATGCCAATTGGAGTAAAAGGTGCAGGTCCGGGTGTCAATGCCGACGAAATGTATAATAACATGATGTACAAATTCAAATATGGTAATATAGCAGATAAGAGAGTTTATCTTGACGAAAATATTACTCACATGTGCAACACGCATCGCATGATGTTTGCTCAATTGGTTGGTGCATTGATGGCAAAGGGTGATACGGTACGGGCTAAAAAAGCACTGGATTATTGCAACCAGGTAATTCCGGGAACAACGGTCCGCCACGATTATATTTCAACCCAATTGGCAGATTTCTATTATAAGTTGCATGAACCGGCTAAAGCAAATGCTATAATGGATGCCGTGGCAAAAGACTGTGTGGAAAATCTGGATTGGTATTTAAGCCTTGAAACGGAACAACGTAATAGCGTTTCGAACCGGATAGGCCATAACATGGCTGTATTGAATCAGGTATTACGTATTTGTGATGGGGCTAAACAAAAAGCCATTATGGATAAGTACCTGCCACATTACATGGGCTATACTAAAAAAGTGCAAATGTAAATGAACGTTCAGTTCCCCGATTTGTTACGTCCATTATTGGGAAGACTTCTCTGGCGCAAAAACCCATCGTCGAAAGTGATTTATCTTACTTTCGACGATGGACCGGTGCCGGAAGTTACTCCCCTCGTCCTTGACATACTGGATGAATATAATTTAAAAGCCACTTTCTTCTGTGTGGGTGATAATGTTGAGAAGCACCCCGATATTTATAATGAAATACTCAGGAGAGGACATAAAACAGGAAATCACACTTTCAACCATTTGAAAGGCACATCCGTATCCACGGATGAATATGTGGCTAATGTGCAAAAAGCATCTGAAAGAATCGACAGCCAATTGTTCCGTCCTCCGTACGGCCTGATAAAGTACCGGCAAAGAAAAGCCCTAAGGGAAAAATATCAACTTGTCATGTGGGATTTAATTACTCATGATTATAATAAAAATTTATCTCCGGAAACTATTTTGAAAAATATAAAACGATATTCCCGGAACGGTTCCCTGGTGGTTTTTCACGATTCAATAAAAGCAGAAAGAAACATGTTGGCAGTCTTACCGTTAGCTATTGAGTATTGGAATTCGAAGGGATATCGATTTGGGGTACTGTAAATGGAGGTAAGAGGTAAGAGGTAAGGAATGAGGAATGAGAGATGAGAGATGAGAGATGAGAGATGAGAAAGTTAAGGGCAGGGAGTGTCTAGTCCTGAAATAGGTTTACAAAAAAGTAAACACAATTCAGGATTATGAGAACAAATGGAAACAGATTTCCGGACGACTTTAAATTACAAGTTGTTCAAGAGTATTTAAGTAGTGATATAAGCCAATTAGAGTTAAAAAGGAAGTATAATTTTGGCGGAAACAACAATATCAACAATTGGATGCGTAAATTTGGGCTTTCAAAACCAAGTGAAGACCAAAAAGAACTGCATCGATTTATGGAAAAGGAGATACAAAAATCATCTTTAGAGCAATCGCTTGAGTTAAGAATCAAGAAGTTAGAAGAAGAATTAAAGCGTGAACAATTTCGCACCAAGGCATTAAGTACTATGATTGATATTGCCGAACGTGAGCTAAAGGTTGATATAAGAAAAAAATCTGGAGCCAAACGGTAACAGAGCTGCGCACAAGTGATTATGATTTCGATATTAATAGTTTGTGCGACCTGTTTGGTAGAAGTAGGCAAGCCTACTACCAGCGAAGTAAATACAATTACAAAGAAGAAGTAAAAGAAGATATTTTACTTCAGTTAGTTGAAAAACAACGAGAACTGATGCCTAAACTTGGTGGTCGAAAGTTGTTGGAGCTAATCCAGCCTCGTTTACCAACAGAACTAAGCATTGGCAGAGATAGTTTCTTTGATTTTTTGAGAAGACATGGATTATTGGTTGGAAAGCGACGGCGGCGAGTTAGAACTACTTATAGTAATCATTGGTTACACAAGTATCCAAACTTGATTAAAGAGTTTGTTCCAACAAGACCTAATCAATTATGGGTTAGTGACATTACCTATATTGAGACAGCCGACGGATTCGTTTATTTAAATCTAATAACTGATGCTTATTCCCGGAAAATAGTAGGTTGGGCAATTGGAGAAACGTTAGAAGCTAAATACACGATTGACGCCTTAAGAATTGCTCTTAAACAATTACCAAAAGCGACTGAAGGTTTGATACATCATTCTGACAGAGGAGTTCAATACTGTTGTGGTGAATATGTCAAGATACTGAATAAGAATCATGTTCAAATCAGTATGACTGAAAATGGAGATCCTCGTGAAAATGCAATAGCAGAGCGTATAAATGGTATTTTAAAAGACGAGTGGCTAAATCAAATGAAGCTAAAATCGATAGAAGATGCTATAAAAGAACTAAAGCGAATAGTTCAGATTTATAATAGTTATCGACCTCATGCCAGTTTGGATATGAAGACACCAGAATACGCTCACAGCCAATCAGGTGTATTCAAAAAACATTGGAAAACATATTATAAAACTGCAAAGACCGCAGTTTAATATTAGGTTTTCAAGGCATAAATAGCTCTTAGTTGTCATAAAAAAGGATAGCTGAAAAATCAACTATCCCGCTTTTTCTGACGTACTTGTCGCTAATCATATTTATTCCTTGTTAGGTTGCTCCTCAGCAGAGCCTAACTCCGCTTCAATATGATAGCACAAAGATAAAATTTAATGTAAAGAAATTACAGCACTATAAACAAAAACTGTAAACAAATTTCAGGACGATACATATAAAAAAGCTCCCGGGTCAACTGATCCGGGAGCTTTTTTATGCTTTAACTTCTATCATTGTGAATTATGCCTTATAATAAGTATTGTTCACTGATGGATTTGTGTTCCTGGACACGGTAGATTGTGTCGGCAAACATGGCGGCAATAGAAAGTATTTTTACTTTTTCACACTTTGACGTATCGAAAGGAATGGAATCGGTGAAGGCAATCTCAGTCAGGGCAGACTTATTAACCCGCTCTGCTGCTTCGCCGGACATTACTCCGTGCGACACAATAGCCCGGACACTACGGGCTCCTTTACTTAACATTAAATCGGCCGCTTTACATAGGGTTCCTGCCGTATCCACCATATCGTCGGTGATGATAACATCTTTGCCATAGACTTCCCCGATAATGGTCATTTCACCAACAACGTTTGCTCTTTCGCGGGTTTTGTAGCAGATAACCATGGGAACACCCAGGTATTTAGAATAAGAACCAGCCCTTTTAGAACCCCCGACATCCGGTGATGCTATTACCAGATTCTTTAATCGCAAGGATTTGATGTACGGAACAAAGATTGTAGAAGCATAAAGGTGATCTACCGGGATATTGAAAAATCCCTGAATCTGATCGGCGTGTAAATCCATGGTGATAATCCGGTCGACCCCGGCCACACTAAGCATATCAGCAATAAGCTTGGCTCCGATCGATACGCGCGGTTTATCTTTCCGGTCCTGGCGGGCCCAACCAAAATAGGGGATAACGGCAATAATCTTGTAGGCCGATGCCCGTTTGGCGGCATCAATCATCAACAATAATTCCATTAAGTTATCCGAATTGGGGAAAGTGGATTGAATTAAATAAATGTATTGGCCGCGGATAGATTCCTCGTACGAAACTGCAAACTCACCATCCGAAAAATGCTGAATATTCATTTTACCAAGAGGACACTCTAGACTCTGGCAAATTTTCTCTGCAAGATAACGACTTTTTGTGCCCGAAAACACTTTAAATGGTGTACTTGAAACTGACATAATTGAAGTGTAATTTAGTTTTGGAAAATTTTCTGCAAAAGTACGGATTATAATTTTAAATGAGCCACTAAAAACCTATAAAGTTTAATGAATATTTATGAGTATAATATTACAAATGAAATCTGTTTAGCTAAGCTGAAAAAAATACAGCTATCCAAAAAACCTTTCCTCTGGGCGGAAACTTTATAGTTCTGTTAATGCATTTCCTTGTTGGTTTGAAAATAGAATGAAATTAAAGAGTTAATATACCATTGGAGATTTATTTTGAGATTTTAGTTCCCGCAAACGTTTGAAATTAAATTTAGCTTCTTTTTCAATTATTCAAAATGTACCTGAATAAAATAGCATTACTTTTGAAATGTATTTCAGATTTATACAACCTAATGTTCTACAATCCAAAGCTCTATGAAAATACATTTTAGAATAGCCTATTACACTTATTGGGGACAACGGTTACTCGTGAGTGGAAATATACCGGAATTGGGAGACGGTGATATAACCAAGGCGTTAGCGCTGAACTTCCAGGAACGGGAAGACTGGTCTGCCGAAATCGAGGTAAACAGCGAAGAACCTGTTCAATTGACGTATAAATATATTTTGTATACGGAACAAAATGACCAATATAGCGAAGAATGGGGTGATGACCGCCAACTCAACCTGGATCCGGCTAAGCTGGACCATTTTTACTGCTTCGATGTATGGAATTCGCCCAGCAGTGTCGAGAATGTATTCCTGACAGCTCCCTTCCATCAAGTATTAATCCATCACGATCACTTTACCCCAAAACAGAAAACCTCTGTCCGGTATACGCATCTTTTTAAAGTAAAGATGCCCATGTTGAAAAAGAATGAAACCATTTGTCTGGTTGGGGATTGTAATGCATTAGGAAACTGGTCCACAACAAAACCGGTTTTGATGAGCCAGACAGAAGGAAACTGGTGGACAACCGAGGTCGATTTAAGTAAAGTGAAAACTGAAGTCCATTATAAATACGGTGTTTATAACCCGGAAGAAAACCGGTTCCTTTATTTTGAATCCGGGCCTGATCGTACGGCACCGGTTATTAATTCGAAGAAGGCTGTTGTCCAGCTATCGGATGGTTTTGCCCGTATCTTCAATAACTCGTGGAAGGGAGCAGGTGTTGGCCTGCCGGTGTTCAGCATTAGAACCAGAAAAAGCTTTGGGGTCGGTGATTTTGGTGATATGAAATTGTTTATCGATTGGGCCGAAAAAGTGGGATTGAAGCTTATCCAGGTACTGCCGTTGAATGATACCACCGGAACCCATACCGAAGCCGATGTATTGCCTTATGCGGCTATTTCGGCTTTTGCCCTGAATCCTCTGTTCCTGAACTTGCCCGCAATGGGTAAACTGCCTGCGACCCATCCCTTGCAACTTGAATATAAAACCAGGCAGGAAAAGTTGAATAAAGAAGACTTGATCTCTTTTTTGGAGGTCATTAATTATAAATTGCAGTATGCAAAAGAAATTTATCTTTTGCAAAAAAATAAATTTTTAAAGAATAAAGGATTCAACGCTTTCTTTGCCGACAATGAGTTCTGGCTGGTGCCTTATGCTGCCTATTGTTTATTACGTGATAAATTCGGAACTCCCGATTACCGGCAATGGGAGGATTTTGCGGTTTACGATGCGGAGAAAATAAAAGAACTTACCTCTGCTGATCAACCCGGGTTTGATGATATTGCGGTTAATTATTTTATTCAATACCATTTGCATATCCAATTGTCGGAAGCAGCAACCTATGCCCATGAGCACGGCGTTGTCCTGAAAGGGGATATCCCGATTGGTGTCAACCGGAACAGTGTTGATACCTGGGTATCACCGGAGCTTTTCCACATGCACATGCAAGCCGGGGCACCCCCTGATATGTTTTCGGTAAAAGGCCAGAATTGGGAATTACCTACCTATAACTGGGAAGAAATCGAACGAACCGGATTTGATTGGTGGAAAAAGCGCTTTTCTCAAATGTCCAACTACTTCGATACATTCCGTATCGACCATATTTTAGGTTTTTTCCGGATATGGCAGATTCCCATCAACCAGGTGGAAGGAATCATGGGTCACTTGAATCCGTCGATACCGGTCCATATTAATGAATTTGCAGAAAAAGGACTGTGGTTCGATTATAACCGTTTTTGCAAGCCATACATTACCGATGCAATATTATGGGATATTTTTGGCGAAGAAGCTTCCTGGGTTAAGGTAAACTGCCTTCAA
>JAUZOM010000280.1 GCA_030706465.1 Bacteroidota bacterium
ATTCTGTCCGCCTGATTCCCTTTAGTCCGTTCAAATTCAGGCCTTCATCCCGATAGTTTATTGGACTTTGCAAAACTACTTAATTAATTTCAATTAATTTTATATTTTCAACAGATTATTAAATTTACCTTCTTTTTTACAATTCTCTTCGAATTCCACCTGGTTCCCCGGGGTATACCTGACACTGTTTCCAACCAACCGGTAGGTGATTTTATGTTCGCTTCGTAACGTGATCAGGCTGCGGAACGAAATACATAACAGCGAGGCAGCTTCTTTTTTCGTCAATAATTGGGTATGAGTGGGCGAACTTTACCTTGCCCACCGATGCCTTGAGATCCCGGATCTCCTGCGAGAGCACTTCCACCAGGTTGGAGGTGTTGGTATCGGTTTGTATGTGGGTTGTTTTTTCCAACTCTGTAATTTTTTGATCAAGTCATGTTTGTTGGCTTCAGAACATCGCCGTCAATTTTATTTTTATCACCCCGGAATTCTCGTTCATTTTTAGTCTCAATTTGTTTATTTTTTTTAAGCACTGGTATCTGTATTATCTCACTGCCGTCCATTGTCCATTCACTGCTGCTTCAATTCCTAGTCGCATTGTATTTTAGGATAATCCAGGGATAACCCATAGATAACCCAGGGATAATCCATATTTATATAAGTATGGATTATCTATGGATTATCTACGGATTATTCCTGGGTATCGTATTTGTTTACCTAAAACAGGCGTGAAGAACGATACGAGGAGGATAAAACGACTCGTGATTAACGATTAATAAAAAACGAAACACACGACTCAGAAAGCCAGATTCATTAAACGATAGACACGAATCGTTAACCACGAATACTGTGGCAATCGTAAAAGGAATTATGCAAACGAGGGGGAATAGGCAGGGTATGTTAGCTTTTATACCCGGAAGGGAAGTGATAAGGTGATTCTGCAGACGAAAGGGGTTCGTGTCAGTTGACAGTTGATAATTGACAGTTAACAGTTAACGATTACGGTTCTTCAGCTGACGGGCAAAAAAAAATAAAAGAAACAACCGGATTTGTGTTTCCCGAAAACCTGACATCGTCGAAGACATGTCAGCGTTTAAAAATTTACATTGTTTCTTGAGAACTCGTAACTCCGCAGGTGGAACCAAAAACGACAAGACACGCGATATGGAAATCGCGTGTCCCGATTAAATTGACAATTTCTATTTACAGGGAACTTTGCAGATATTCTTTAAAATAATTCGTACGCGAAGACAAAGCGTTTAAAAGGCAATAAACTTTTAATCTTTAGCATCCCGACCTCTTGGCGTATAATTGATATGATTTGTTTCATACGGGCCATTGCCGAATGCCTATTCCTCAGTTATTAAATATCTGTAATCAGTCCTTTATCTATGAAAATCAGTCTTGTATCTTCACCAACCGCACATAATCCAGCATAGCCTGGTTAATTTCGATATTCATGTTCTCATCTTCAGGCCTGAATTCCAGTCGGAGGGTATGCTTGCCGGCCTTGAGTTGAACCGGAACAGCATTGCTGAACCCCCAGTTAGACCACTCACCTTTACCACGTTGGGGGAATACCTGGGCGCCTAACCGGTTATTATCCACAAACAGGGTCCGGATAGCACATTTATTTTCGGTGTTGGTAGGCCCGTTCCCGTTGGCATAACACCAATCGATGGCATACAATCCTTTGGTTGGAACATCAATGTCCAGATTGACCGTCCGATTAACCGTCCGGCTGATTTCTACAAACCCGTTACCCGAGAACCCGTGATAGGGCAGGGCTGCAGGTGTAAGACGGCTCTCTGTTTCAACCTTAATCAGGGCTGATTCCGGATAGATCCGGACCGGTTCACTGGCAAAAGAGGTGATATTGTTTTCCCCGACAGCCATTACCTGAAACTCACCGGATTCACCCGCAGGGATATTAATAGATGGAGCTGTTGTTTCATTCCAGTCTTGTCCGTTCTTCAAGATCCGGTAGCTTGTTGCTCCTTCGATTGATGACCAGGATAGTTTACCGTTCTCGAATTCTGATACCGGTGTGAGTGGTGTGGATTCATTCTTTACCAGGTTGACGGGTTGCTTTTCGAATTCGTTATTGGCAAGTACCATCTTTAACCGGTGTTTCCCGGTAAGGGTAGGAGGAATGACTGGTTCCTTTTGTACTTTTCCATCCAGTTCAAACGAGGCAATCCGGTTGCCAGATCCGGTCAGTTCAATATCAAGGGTTGCATTCCGGTATCTGAAATTATTCAGTTCCCGTTTCGCCGACATAACCCGGGGAACAAAAGGCTCAAACCGTAATCCGTTTTCCTCAAAGCGGATACCGAAGAGTACTTTATGAATAATGCTGATATTGCCCGACAAACTCCACAACATATTGCTGGAATTGATTTGCGTACCGGCATAATCACCATTATCCGCCACGAAGTTCTCTTTATTTGTCAGGAACATAGAAGCAGCCCGATAGATGGAGGCCATACTATGAAGCACGCTTCCTTCGTTTCCTGTTTTGGCACCGGCCCATAACCAGTAGGTTTGTACAAACGGCCATACGGCATTGTTGTGATAAGGCGGTATATCGCCGATTTGGGGATATATACAGGGAATGCCATAGTCAACAACAGGAACATTTTGTACCACTTGCTTTTGGCGAACCTTGTCAGCCACATTGAAAACGACACACAACGCTTCGCCCAACGCTTCCGAACGGGGCGATAGCATCTGGTAATTCCGCCCGTAACGGTATTGGCCGTAGTAGTTCTTTTCTGGTATCCACAGGTAGTGGTTGATTCCGTCTTTGATTTTCCGGGCTTCCGAATTGAATTTATCCACCACCGGTTTATCGTTCATCAATTCAGCCATTTTAGCTGCTACCGTTAAAGCCTGGTAGTGTAGGGCATTGGTGCCTAAATTTTTGCTTGAATAAATATCCACCGGCTGCATCCAGCGGGGATAAGTTTGTTCACGCCAGTCGAGGAAAGAAGATTCACCTTTTACCAGGCCTGTCTTCGGGTCGTGATCAACCAACAGATCATCCCCGATAGAGTTTTTAATAATCGGATATACTTTTTTTAGCCAGTTCCGGTCGCCGGTAACTTGATAGATTTCCCAGGCTGCCACCGCCCAAATCATACGGTCGGTAGAAGCAGGCCAGGCACCGCCGGTACCTGTATCCTGTATAATCCGTCCGTTGGCATTTACCTTCCGCATCAGGCTGTTCTCTGAAACCTTCGGTTGCATATAGGCCATGGAAAGAATAATGCTGTAGCTCACGTCGCGTGTCCATACCCCGGGCCATTCAATGCCGGTACGCAGGGTGCTGTCCTTCTCTATGGCTTTGGTCATTTCTTCCACCGACATATTATAAATGGCAGTTTCGAGTAAATGGGGTGATTGATATTGAGGGTAAGCAGCAATATCTTTGGTCAGTTTCCATGTTTTTAAGTTGCCGGCTTCTTCCTTTTGCGGATTTAGTTTCAAAACAACTTCATAAATACCGTCACCATCAGGATCGGTGAGTTGTAAATCTGGATGAGAAGCCAGATTGTCGAAAGTCCCTGCCAGGGGAATCGTATTGCCTACCACATAAACACTTTTAAAGTCTGATTTATAAATTTTGGTGCCCTTGAAGTTGGTATAATAACCTGACTTTTCAAATTGTGCCAGGACAGGGCGCATATCCAACCTGATTTTCAGCATCGTATTTGGCTTTAAATAGGTATTAGCCGGTATGGGTTGTTTGTCGCGATATTGCGTTCCGAATGTTATGACCGGAGTTTCGCAGATCCCATTACCACTCAGGCAAACAAATTCATGGTTGACACCGGGAAGCATTTCGTTGTCAAGGCCGTTGATGGAAAACTTAAACGTAATAAGCGGACTCTTAAAGGCTGTTGTCTGACTCACATAATTTGACGTGATTTCTGTCGATGATAAAGCCGTTGCCAGGTAATTACCCTGAACGACCCGATTATCGAACACGCTGAATGCAGGGGAAGAATAAATGCTGTTGTCGGCTTGAGCCAACGAAATGATCTGCATACCGCAGAGTATTGCGATAAGACC
>JAUZOM010000281.1 GCA_030706465.1 Bacteroidota bacterium
CCGGTTCGTATTGCCGAATTTGGTACGGTTTACCGTTACGAACAAAGCGGAGAATTGCATGGGCTGACCCGTGTCCGCAGCTTTACACAGGATGACGCACACATTTTCTGCCGTCCCGACCAGGTAAAAGATGAATTTTTGAAAGTAATGGATATTATCTTTATTATTTTCAATGCCCTGGAATTTAAAAACTTTGAGGCACAGATCTCGTTACGCGATCCGAATAATAAAGAAAAATACATTGGTTCTGACGAAAACTGGGACAAGGCTGAAAGCGCCATCGTCGAAGCTTGCCACGAAAAGGGTCTTAAAGCCAAAGTCGAGCTGGGTGAAGCCGCCTTCTACGGTCCGAAACTGGACTTTATGGTACGCGATGCTATCGGCCGTAAATGGCAGTTGGGAACCATCCAGGTGGATTACAACCTGCCTGAACGCTTCGAACTGGAATATACCGGTGAGGACAACCAGAAACACCGTCCGGTTATGATTCACCGCGCACCGTTTGGTTCCATGGAACGCTTCGTGGCGGTACTTATCGAACACACAGCCGGTAAATTCCCGTTGTGGCTGACTCCCGATCAGGTAGTTGTATTGCCTATCAGTGAAAAATTCAACGATTATGCTTTCCGGATTGCCAAAGAAATGAATGCGCAGGATATTCGCGTTACCGTTGATGACCGGAATGAAAAAATCGGGCGTAAGATTCGTGATAATGAATTAAAACGTATTCCTTATATGTTGATCGTTGGTGAAAAGGAAGCCGAAAACGGGGAAGTGTCTGTACGCCGCCAGGGTGAAGGAGACAAAGGAACTATGAAAGTGGCCGAATTTGCCAGCCTGATTACCGATGAAGTAAATGCACTGGTCAATCAGTTTAGCTAAAACCAGGATCCAGGTACCTGGAATCAAGATAGAAGAACCTAAATAAAAAAACGCGAATCGGGAAAGCCGGTTCGCGTTTTTTTTTGATTATTAAAATGATCGTTTCATTAATCTCCCGGGGCCTTTATACTGCACCCGATGGCAACGGTGGTGGGCTGTTTCACCGGTTTGTGTGCAAGCAAGGCATCAACAGCATCTTCCACATACCGCCGACTGACATCGTTCGCGTCGGAGTAGTTATTGTCAATGGCCCCGATATACCGGATCCTGCTTTTGCCATTTTCTTTTTGTAAGACAAAAACATGCGGCGTACGGGTTGCTCCATACTGCGGATAGATTTTTTGTCCTTCGTCAAACAGATACGGGAAGGTGAATCCCTTTTCTTTTGCCCGCTGCTGCATGCCTTCAAAACTATCCTGTGGTTCCACTTTCGGATCATTCGGATTGATAGCAATCACCGGATAACCTTTCGGTGCATACTTGTGGTTTAACCCCATGATGCGGTTTTCATATGCTTTGGCATAAGGGCAATGGTTACAGGTAAAAATGACAATAAACCCTTTTGCATCCCTATAATCGGACAGGGATACCATCTTGCCGTCCACATTTTTCAACTTAAAATCGGTAGCCGCATCTCCGATTTTATACCCTTTATGATCAGAATTATTTTCCATTTTTCGTGCATTTACCTGACCTGAAATCATCAGCAGTAGTAAACTTATAATCAGGCCTGTTCTTTTTATCTTCATTGTTTTATAAATATTTACGTATCATTTGTACTAAATCGTTTTTCTCCATTTTACTCTCCCTGAATTCCAGTTTCTTGCCGTTTCGATAGAATACGGTAGCCGGGATAGCTCCGCTCCAGCTTTTATCAACATCCGGTATCCAGATGTTCATTCGTTTATTATCGTCCAGCAGATACACTGCTGCCTCAATTTTGTTTTTCTGCAGAAAAGGCTTTACTGCAGTTTCCACATCTTTTGCCGGGTCCAGGCTCACCAGGATCATTTTAAAGCGGGGGTTGCTCCGGTATATTTTGTTGACTTCCATAAATTCCGGGAGTTCCATCACGCAGGGCTTGCACCAGGTCGCCCAAAAGTTGACTACATACAGCTTATTGTCGTCTTTCCGGATAATCGTTTTAAGTTTATCAAAATTCACCACCGTAACCGCGTGCCCGGACTGGTGGCCAGCCATTGTTTCTGACATGTTGTTCCTTGTATTTTGGCCCGGACTGTTGAAACTTATCAGTGCCATAAAAATTAAAATCAAAGTCTTCATCGAAGTTTTATATTCACAAACACCCGCTTTGCTCCATTTGTTTTTAAGAAAAGGCGGATAATAACGTCTATCGGCGTATTTTAAACTCATTTTTGAATTATCGGAACTAAATTCACGTTTGTTATTTTAAAGCACATTGCTTCACCCATGAATGATTGAACGTACCCGGGAACGATGAATGGATACGTGGCAAAGTCTATTCAATATTCAGGGATACTCCGTAGGCCAGCACCGATTGGGGAATATTTATCCCGGTTAGCTATTGGCCCTGTATGGTTTGTCCTTAGTCAGTTCTAGGTTCGTTCTAGGTTTAAATAGGGTATAAATAGGGTTCAAATAGGGTTTAATTACATATATCATATATATACCATATACATACCATATATATACGATATAAATATCATATATTTAATTATGTATATTGTATTTATATTATTCTTAAATTGAATTTTTATTGAATTAAAAATTTACATATATTTGTACCCTATTTAAACCCTATTTAAACCCTATTTAAAGATAGACTAAACTATAGAGGATGTATAGAGGTGCATAGGCTCAAGGTTGACTAAGTTGATTAGTTGGAACATGCTTGTATCAGCCAATAATTATTTAATCAATGGATCTTCTCTGATAAGTCTAAGTAGTAGGAACAATATATTGTCCTGTTTTTATTTCTTGAAAAATACGACTAAAACAGCTTTTCTAAATAAAAAATGAGGGTTTTAATAGGAGGAAGTTAGGGGCTTTCCACGGAGTGTTACTGTCTAAAAATAAGGGATTTAAATCAAAAAAACGTTATTTTTGTTTTTGACTCCTTAGTAGAAATATTAAGCAAAAAGGTATAACCCTTATTTTCTTATTTAAATTAAAATAATACGACATTATTTAGTTTCTGTTACTTAATTATCAAAAGGTACGCTAAGACGCCATGTCGCAACTGTATCCGTGAAGCCGTCACTGCTTACGGTGCTGGATTAGGATTCGTGACGGCTTCACCCTGCTTTTCAACGGAATTACGTCAAAACAACCTTAACAGTAGCATAAGTCAATCAACAAAACACAATGACGTCCCGTTTACAGGTTCAACTAATTAACCAGTTAACCTAACCTGGACAAATCCGGACAAAAAAAAGCAGAACGCAACTGACGCAAATTTCCACAAATCGAAGATGCCGGTTTGTCGGTATAAAGGCTGATATTTCTTAGAATTTTGTAGTATTTTAAATGGCTGATATTTTGCTGTGTATTTAAATATTGTGCCAAAAAATACACCAAATTGAGAGATAAGATACTAATAACTAATTAACCAATTAACTAATCAACTAATTAACCATTTATCATTAACCATTAATCATTAAAAATCATGGCCATAGTAAAAGGATTTCTTCAAATGACGGGAAGCATACAGGGAGTAAGCTTCTATACCCGTCGGGGCAGTGACAAAGTCATCATGCGTACCAAGGGTGGTGTTTCTAAAGAAAGAATAGCGAGTGCCCCCCAGTTTGAGGGCCTGCGCAAAAATCAACAGGAGTTTAGTGGTTGTACGAAGTTCGGCTCGTTAACCCGGTATGCCTTTGGCGGGTTGAAACGGCTGGCGGATTACAACCTCACTCCGGTACTGAACGGCATGGCCAAGAACCTGATGAAACTGGATACGGAAGCTCCCTTGGGACAACGGCGTATCCTGCTTTCGCAACACAAACAGGTGCTGGAAGGGTTTAACTTTAACCGCACCTATCCCTTCAACACAGTGCTGCGGGTGGGCATCACGGCTGCCATGGACCGGGAGCACCTGCTGGCGACCGTCACGATCCCGCGCATCAATACGGACATTGACCTGGTAAACATCCAACGGCTGCC
>JAUZOM010000282.1 GCA_030706465.1 Bacteroidota bacterium
CAACCATCTCGGCGACCAAGCTTGCACAAAAAGTAGTTACGCAAGCCGAACGCAATGACATCGGCAAACTCAAAGATGATGCCTCGTGTGCCATCATCTATTTTCGTGAACCCCGGAAGCTTTTGATTTGCTCGGGCCCACCCTTCGATGAGACCAAGGATCATCTTCTGGCAGAACATGTCAGCGGATTTAAAGGGCGTACCGTCATATCCGGTGGTACCACCGCACAAATTATATCCCGTGAACTAAACCGCCCCATCGAGGTCGACATGAATGCCTTGAATAGTAATTTACCACCGGCTTCTAAAATGAGCGGCATAGACCTGGTTACCGAAGGTGTCTTAACGATCGGTGCAGTTGCAGAACGATTGGAAAACAATGAAGATATCCGCAAACTTGAAAAAGATGCCGCAACTGAAATTGTAAAAATGTTGCTAAGCAGTGATGAGATCCATTTTCTGATTGGTACCAGAGTCAATAATGCCCACCAGGACCCCAGTCTTCCGGTGGAACTGGAAATCAGACGTAATGTAATCAAAAAGATAGCCTGGTTGCTTGAAGAACGATATCTTAAAGAAGTATACCTGCAGTTTATATAATGCCGATATGTTTAAGGTAATCGAACCAATATAATTTCATACGAAAATAAATTGATCAAATTGGTCGTATGGAACTCGCCTGAAAGATTTTCATACGACAATAATTTCCTTATACAGGTTATATATAGCTCGCATTTATACACGGTTCACCGGTATTTGCGATTGCAAACAGGCTCTTTCAGGATCTAATCATGCCATAATGATGAAAACAAATCAGTAAACTTAATGCCAGTTTTTTTAAACATCCCGGCAGTTTTTTGCGTTAAATCATTAAAAACTTTCAAAACAAGTCGTTTACAAGCGCTGGAGAAAAGAAAACAGGGTATTTTTTCCACATATTTTATTTTAGAATTAATTTTATTAAAGCTTTTACAGCACTGTTTATCAACGCCATAATCACATTACTCTTTAGAATGGGTTCATAATTCTTAAGAAATCATAAAAAAAACTTAAATTTTTTTAAAAAATAATTTATAATTTATATAATTGTTGTATTGTTGTAAATAAATAGATTAAGAAAATTATGGAAAGAAAACGTTTGGTTGTAAGTTATGAAAACCTACCACCCGCTGTAATTGAAGCTATTTCGCGTAAATATCCTGACGGGTATCTAAATCACGTGTTCAAAGTTCAGGCTGGTAATACTAGCTTTCATGCAATAACGGTAGACACGGAAGATGTAAGTTACCTTGTTAAGGTAAAAGTGAAAGTCGATAAAATGGATAAACTGCTTGAAGACGCAGTCTTAAGTGGCGAAGAGGACATCAAGGAAGACGAAAAGGCTTTTGAAGCCGCACAGGATGATCATATATCTGAAGAATAGTAATCAATAGGAGTTATTCAAGTGAGAGAAAATGCGCTCCCACTTTTCTGACGCGCCCCAATATATTAGTGGAATCCATCAAAAAAAATCCGGATCCTTTCATTTAGGATCCGGATTCTTTTTTAACGGCTGATCAAATTGATTTATCGTCTTGCACTTTGTGCTTTAGACATCTCTTCCAACCGCTTTTGAAAAGCAGACTTTACAACCGGTTTCTTTTGGTTTTCCCTGATGCGCTGGTGTAGTTTATCTTCGTCGATGAACTTACGGAATCCCCACATTTGAGCAAATGTGAACAGGTTGGCCAGCAAATAATAGTAGCTTAATCCGGAGGAATAATTATTAAAGAAACCAAGGAACATAACCGGCATCAAGTACATCATGGTTTTCATTCCCGGCATCTGATTGCTCTGCCCCATCATGTCATTGTTGAGTTTGGTATAGATGATCGTTGAGATCGTCATAAGCAAACAAAATAAGCTGACGTGGTCACCATAAAACGGGATGGTAAAAGGCAGATTCATAATCGAGTCATACGAAGAAAGGTCGGAAGCCCACAGGAACGAATGTTGCCTCAACTCAATGGATGCAGGGAAGAAACGGAAGAATGCGATCAGAATAGGCAACTGCAGCAACATCGGTAAACAACCCGACATGGGATTGGCCCCTGCCTTCTTATACAGGGTCATGGTGGCTTGTTGTTTCTTCAATGCATCTTCTTTCTTGGGGAATTTCTTTGTTATCTCGTCGATCTCTGGCTTTAAGATACGCATCTTGGCCGAAGACATATACGTCTTATAGGCAATCGGGAAAAGAACAATCTTTAAACCAATGGTGAGAAGAAGGATTATGATCCCGTAATTGAGGTCAAAACCACTAAGCCAGTCAAATACCGGAATAACTGCAAAACGGTTAATCCATGACAACAGGAAGAAACTCCATCCAAGGGGGATCTGTTTTTCAAGTTGCAATTTATATTTACGGAATTCCTTGTATTTATTGGGCCCCAGATACATCTTCATGTCAATGGATTTCCCCTGTTCATAAGGTAGTGCAATTGAAGCCTCCATATGTTTGAGGGCCCGACCGGGTGTTTCTACCTTTGTTGACTTGGTACAAGCCAGGTCGGCATTGATAAAATAATCTTTAGCGATCAGACTCGTACAAAAGAATTGTTGTTTAAAAGAGATCCAGTTCAATTTTGTTTTGATGGCATCTTTCTTATCCTTTTGTTCGTTAAAATAATCTACGTCTGTAGTCTGATAATATTTATAATAGATGGTCGTATTGTTCTGTTCGGTGGATAATGACTTTTCCTGTTGACGCAGACGCGATTTCCAGTCCAGATTAAGGTAGTTGACATTATCGGCAAGGACTCCCTTCATCCCGACAAAGTTGATCTTTACGCCGACCATATATTCATTACCGGTCAACGTATACAGGTACTCAATGTAACTACTTCTGTTAACAACCGAGTCGGCTCCCCTGGCATAAACCCGCATCCCGAATTTCAATGAGTCCTTTCCGGTCACCTTCAGCTTATCCTGTCCTTTTTGAGTCTGATTGTACCAAAAAGGTTCAAAATATAAATCGGCAGTATTAACGATCTGATTTCCCGAAGGCAGTGAGATATTAAACTCGGAACTATCTCTTGTAAATAAAGTTAAGGGCAATTTATCATAAGTCAGGTACTTTTTTAAATCGGCCTGAGCAATTCTGCCCCCTTTGGTGTCTATTTGAAGTTTTACAACGTCATTTTCTAAGGTATACACTTTGTTTTCGCCACGACTTGATTTGGCAAATGCACCGGTAACAGTCTTCTGATTTAAACTGTCTTTTTTAACTGAGTCTGCGGCAACTGATCCCTTTAGCTGATTCGTTTTTGCAGCTGCTGCTAACTGTCCCTGTACGGCAGCGATGGAATCATTTTTATGTCGTTGAGCCTGAAGTTGTTTTTCTGATGGTCTGTTCCATAAACTATATCCCATCATCAATAAAAAAATCAGTACTAAACCAATTATCGATTTTTTATCCATTTAATGTGTATGATTTTTAAAAAACTTTGCAAAGATACTCTTTTTGGGTGAATGCAAAATGTTACTAAGTTAAAAAAACAATGCTGTTACGCCCTCCGTAACAGCATTGTGTATTCTTATAAGCAGAATTCGACGCCTTATTGAACTTTTTGCTTATAATCTATGGCAGCTTTCACAAAACCTTCAAATAAAGGATGTGGATTTGCCACAGTACTTTGATATTCGGGATGGAATTGAACCCCCACGAACCAGGGATGATCGGTCAGTTCGACAACCTCTACCAGGTTATCCTTCGGGTTGATCCCCACAGCCATCATGCCCGCATTTTCATATGCCTCCAGATATTTGTTGTTAAACTCGTAACGATGGCGGTGACGCTCTTTTATATCGGTTTTTAGATATGCTTCGAAGACTTTGGTCCCGGGTTTAAGCGTACATGGATAAATACCCAGGCGCATGGTTCCACCCTTGGACGTGATTTTCTTCTGCGATGCCATGATATCGATCACCGGATATGGTGTCTTTGAATTCATCTCAGTAG
>JAUZOM010000283.1 GCA_030706465.1 Bacteroidota bacterium
CACTTGAAATAGGCGGTGTGATGCCGGAATTACAAAAAGAGCCAACCTTTGACTGGCGCAAGGCTTATCACCCATTACTCCTGTTACTGCACAGAGCTCAACATAAAAATGTTGTACCGCTTTCAATTTCACTTAACCAGCAAAACCGGATCCTCATCATTTCAGGACCCAATGCCGGAGGAAAATCGGTCTGCCTCAAAACAGTAGGACTATTACAATATATGCTCCAGTGCGGATTGCTGATTCCCGTACATGAATCTTCCATTGCAGGTATATTTAAAGATCTTTTCATTGATATAGGGGACGAACAATCGTTGGACAATGATCTTAGTACATATAGTTCACACTTGATGAACCTCAAATATTTACTTGAACATGCCAACCGGGATATGCTCTTTATGATTGATGAATTTGGTTCAGGTACTGAGCCCCAACTTGGCGGCGCAATCGCAGAGGCGATTCTGGAAAGTGTTAACAAATTTGAAGCATTTGGGCTCGTTACCACGCATTATGCCAACCTAAAAATGTTAGGTGGAAAACTCCCGGGAATGATTAACGGTGCTATGCAATTTGACACGCAGAACATTCAACCATTATATCAACTTCAAATTGGGAAACCGGGAAGTTCGTTTGCTTTTGAAATTGCCCGTAAAATTGGATTTCCGGAATCAATTCTTGCAGAAGCAATTCAAAAAACAGGGACTACACAGATAGATTTCGACACCCAACTTCAGGCATTAGAAGAAGAAAGGAAAGAACTGATTCAGAAAAAGCATGAACTTGAATCAGCAGATGATCTGATTACTGAAATAACGGAAAAGTACAGAACCCGTTTGCAAACACTTGAAGATTCAACCAATGGTATTATTGAAAACGCCAGGAATCAGGCCAAAGAAATCGTGTTAAACGCAAATAAATTAATAGAAAATGCCATTAGAGAAATCAGGGAAGAACAAGCCCACAAGGAAAAGACAAAACTTATCAGAGAAAAAATAGAAACTTTTAAAGTTGATTTAGAAAACAAGAAAACAGAAGATTTCATTCAGACTATAAAACAGCTCGACAAAGAAACAAAACGGGAAGTTACAAAAGAAGATAGGCCACAACCAAAGATAACCGGAAGACAACTAAAGCCGGGTGATAATGTCAGAATATCGGGACAATTATCAATCGGTCAGATAACTCAAATCGCAGGGAACAAAGCAGAAGTAGTCTTTGGACAAATGAAAATGAAGACCGATTTAAATAAACTCGAAAAGGCTTCAAAGGTGGATGTCAAAAAAGGAAAAGGAATAAAACAATCGGGACGGTTTAAAGGCATCATGAATGAGATTAATGACAAAATGGCGACCTTTAAGCTTCAGCTTGATTTGCGGGGTAAACGTGCCGAAGAAGCCTTGGAAGAAGTAAGGCATTATATCGACGATGCCATATTGCTTTCAGTCTCTGAAGTCAGCATTCTTCATGGCAAAGGGAATGGAATTTTGCGGGATGTCATAAGAGCATACCTTTCATCAGTTCCGGAAGTTAAAAGATACCGGGATGCGACACTGGATATGGGTGGTTCCGGTATTACAATCGTGTCATTTCGCTAATTGGCATGATATTGGCAATAGTTGGTTTATTATGACAATAAAGCATGCTCAATGCAATTAAGTCAGAACCATGGAAACCGATAAAAAAAAATCAAGATTTGGTATCCGATTAAAGATTAAGGAACTGCTTAACCCGATCAACCTAATTGGATTGCTATTGGGCGGCATTGCCGGAGTTATTTATTATTTGAATGCTGACACACTCAGTGGCTCTTCACCAATTTCATCCAGTTTATCATTTACAATTATTTGGGGAGCCTTGATTGGCTTTCTGCTTGCAGATATTCTCTATCAGTCAATCAAAAAAAGACATAAGTAATTTTCAACATGACCACACTCACTATATTAAGTCCAACTCTTGTCTGACTTTTCTTGAGAGCGAATTTACAATCAAGTCATATGAATCATCGATCCACTTTAAAATAAGTGCATCGTCAATTGTGCTATCAAAATAAACAGTGTTCCAATGTTTTTTATTCATATGATAACCTGGTTTAACACAATCATAGTGTTCCCTTAAATAAATCGCGGTCTCGGGGTCACATTTTAGATTTGCGTTATCGGGTTCGGAAAGACTGATTAATGCAAACATTTTATCTGCAACTTTAAAAACCAGTGTATCCTGATCGAAAGGGAAGCACTCGGTGGATGCTTTCTTTTTTAAACAATGCTCACGGAAAAGTTCAATATTCATAATCTTAAAGCGTATGGGTGCCGATACTTAAATTATACCAATATTATGAGGAAATAATCCCCATAACAAAAATCAGGCCTAAAAATCACATATTAGTTAATATAGTATATTACTGCATTTTAGCCAGCCAAACAGTGTGATAAATAATTAATAAAAATAGTTTAATTTTGCTCGCTGGTACAGTTTTTTTTGAAAATTTAAATCAGGCAGACCAAAACTAAAACAATATGTCATTAAAACAAAAAACATCTGACCTCAAGCGAAGAATGCGAGAAGCGTTGCAAGGGGGCGGTGAAAAAGCTATTTTAAAGCAAAAAGCAACGGGCAAAATGACGGCCCGTGAGCGTGTAGTTGCGCTTTGTGATCCTAAATCATTTAATGAATATGATTTGTTTGTTGAACATGCAGGAAGAGATTTCGACATGGGTGACAAATATCTGCCAGGCGATGGAGTTATTACTGGTACTGGTACGATAAACGGTTATCCAATATGCATCTATGCACAGGATTTTACTGTTGCAGGAGGCTCACTGGGTTGGATGCATGCAAAGAAAATCACTAAGATCATGGATTTAGCCATGAAATTAAAAGTACCCATCATTGGTATCAATGATTCGGGTGGTGCACGTATTCAGGAAGGGGTCAATTCACTTGCCGGATATGGTGAAATTTTCTATCGCAATACCCAGGCTTCCGGTATCATTCCTCAGATTTCAGTAATTCTGGGCCCCTGTGCCGGTGGTGCGGTTTATTCTCCCGCTCTTACAGACTTCGTGTTTGTGGTAGATAAAATCTCAAAGATGTTTATTACTGGACCTGAAGTTATCAAGTCGGTACTTGGAGAAGAAATTTCGATGGAAGATCTTGGAGGGGCTCGCGTACATGCTGAGACTACCGGGAATGCCCATTTTTTTGCTGAGAGTGAAAACGATTGCTTCGAACAAATCAAGAAACTTTGTAGCTATATTCCTTGGAACAACACAAAGAAAGCTGAACCATTTCCCAAAAAACCACCCCGTACACGCCAGTACAATATAGATGAAATATTTCCTTCAAATCCACGTCAACCTTATGATGTAAGAGATGTTATCCGTTCTATTGTAGACGATTCGGAGTTTTTTGAAGTACATGAATTATTTGCACAAAATATTGTTGTTGGATATGCCCGTTTAGCCGGACAGACAGTTGGATTTATCGCCAATCAACCATTGGTCTTAGCCGGGGTTCTCGACTGTGACTCTTCAGACAAGGCCGCTCGTTTTATCAGATTTTGTGATGCCTTCAATATTCCGCTGGTTACAATTGTAGACCTTCCGGGCTATCTACCTGGAGTTGATCAGGAACATGCCGGTGTTATCCGCCATGGAGCCAAAATTTTATATGCCTATTCAGAAGCTACCGTTCCTAAACTGACCGTGATCACCCGGAAAGCTTATGGTGGCGGATATATCGCAATGTGTTCCCATCACCTGCATGCAGACTTTGTTTTTGCATGGCCTACAGCAGAAATTGCCGTAATGGGCCCTGAAGGTGCAGCAAATATTATTTTCCGCAACGAAATCAAGAATGCTGAAAATCCTGATGAAATGCGAAAAGTCAAAATCAAGGAATATAAAGATAAATTCGCTAATCCGTATGTCGCTGCTGCATATGGCTATATCGATGCAGTGATCGAACCTCA
>JAUZOM010000284.1 GCA_030706465.1 Bacteroidota bacterium
ACTCTATTTCGGTGCAAGCACCGAGGAACCGAACCGGCTGCTGGCGGTGAGCTCTGCAAAGCCAATTAAACCTAATCTTCGCGTCCGCAGAAGCTTCACGCGAAGGCGGATTAAAAACATATTCATGATTATGCCCGGGTGGGGAACTTGTAAATTGAATGGCAGTATAATGCTACAAATGAGATAGATTTTAATTTTTGGATAACTTAACTTTATAATGAAATCCGGCCTGAAGAGGTTCGGCCGGATTTTGGTTTTAGATTAGGAAAGGTGAAATTCAGTTTTCACCTTTCTGTTTTATAAATAGCAGGGATAATATTTTAGGATTAACAGAATTAGTATACTTCCGGAAAAGGTCTGGAAAAAACGGATGTCAGTAGTTGTGATCAGCTCCGGGGGCTTTTGTTTATTGGCAGTAATCTGACCCTCACTTGACTTTAGCATCGGTATAGAATAATTTTCCTCCTGACTGCTTTATCCCTACTGAAAAAAGTACATAAGAATTTAGCAAATAAATTATGTTTTTAGTTGCATAACTAAATAATTCGTTATATCTTTGATAAGAATTGATAAAAAAGGCACTAATATACAGTTTGAACGATTAGTCAGATGAAAAGAAGGGTTATTGGGAACAAAATTATCTATTTGTTGAATTTGATCCGAATCAGGACTTTTCACATTAAAAACAGGATGTCAGTATATTCATATAACCTTAATAAAAAATGGTATGAAAAGAGAACTGAATAGAATGCCAAGTTTCGATGAAATCGTATTTGAGCATAGAAACAGGGAGTACGGAGCTTACAAATTGCGTAAGAAGTACAATCGTAATGTAATTATTGCACTTCTGATCGGCATTCTGATATTAAGTACAGCTGTAATTACTCCTTACCTTAATGCAAAAGCCGCAGAGAACAAGTCCAAACGTGCTGAAAGGCAGGTTGAAATAAAGATGGAGAATCTTGATCAGCCGACGGAAACAATAGTTCCTCCGCCGCCCCCGCCACCTCCACAGGATGTTGTCCAACAGGCAAGATATGTTCCTCCTATTGTTGTTGACTCGGTCAAACCTGAAGAAACTGTACAGCTTATGACTGCCGATCAGGCTCAGGTTGAAGTTAAGAATGAAGATGTCGGTATTCAGGAGGTACAGGTAGCAAAGGAAGAGGTTCAGGAGGCAGAAACTGAAACCGAACCTTTCTATGTTGTTGAGGAGATGCCTATGTTTCCGGGAGGAGATGCAGCGATACAGAAGTATATTGGGGATAATGTGGTATATCCGGAGGTTGCAAAGGAAAATAATATACAGGGTAGGGTAATTGTCAAGTTCTGTGTAACCCCAACAGGCGGGGTCGATCTGGTCAATGTTCTAAAAGGTGTTGATTCCGAACTTGATGCTGAAGTTGTAAGGGTGGTAAAAACTCTGCCTAAATTCAAACCGGGGAAACAGGGTGGTAAACCGGTACCGGTATGGTACACGATACCAATTAATTTTCAGCTAAAGAATTAAAGTGCAATCAGAAAAAGGAAACATCCATAAGATCAACCAGCCCTCGGAATCAGACCGGGGGCTTTTTTTATAAATGATATCTTATCCTCATTGGTCGATTTGACCTTGATGCACCTGTTTTTCCCCTAAAATGGTACAAAATGACAAGTTTATGTTACAAATGAGGTAGATTTTGATGTTTGTACAGCCGAACTTTGGATAAGAATTTGGTTAATATGGATAACAGATCAGGTAAAATAAAATTTGCCATGCATAAAATTGGTATGTAATTTTGTATTTATCTGAGCCTTTACATGGCGTTTCGGGTTTCTTGAACCTAATACTGGGTGTACGTCAATAAATTCTTAATAATAGAAACTTCTAACCATGAACAAAGAAGTTTCAAAGTGTTTGTTTTTAATCTGTTATGTTGCCGGCATTACAGTTTTCCCAGGTTGCATGAAAGAAGCAAACCTGCCTTCTTTGACAACAACTGAGGTTAGTAATATCACAGACGTTAGTGCATCATCAGGTGGTAACATTACCGATAACGGTGGAGCCAATGTAGATTTAAGAGGCGTTTGCTGGGGAACCGGAAACAATCCAACAATTAAAGATTCACAGACCTATTATCATATAGGAAACGAAAGTTTTATTTGTCCTATTACCAGGTTGACTCCCGCCACTTATTACCATGTGAGAGCATTTGCCATGAACAGTGTCGGAGTTGCTTATGGCAATGAAGTTCATTTTACCACAACTCCGGTAGTTTGGGCTAAAGTTACCACAACTATTGATCCTGCCTTTATTATCGATAACACTGCAGATGCAGGAGGTATTGTTACAGATGACGGTGGACATCCTGTTACTGAAAGGGGAGTTTGCTGGGCAAAGACACCCGATCCGACAATTAAGAATCAGTCAATCCCGTGTGGTATAGATACGGGCAGATATTCATGCTTTATAAGAGAGTTGCAGCCTGGAACAATTTATCATGTAAGAGCTTATGCAATCACTATGGCTGGCGTAGCTTATGGTGATGACCAGCAATTCACAACCCACACCTTACCACCTGTCGAAACTGCTCCTGTCACTGAATTGTCGAGAACTACAGCAACAGTCGGAGGAACTTTGAGACTCATCGACGTTGCAAGGATTGATTGTGGCATTTGCTATGGGACTAAGCCATCTCCGGTAATTTATGGGTATGATGGAGAAAATTGGATACTTGATGGAGCAGATTGGGTATATTTTATAGGGTTTGATAATCCCGGAACTGGAGGAGAATTTAAAATTAATATTACCGAATTAAGTCCTGGTACACTTTATTATGCCAGGATGTTTGTCAGACTCTACAAGAATTTGTCATATCCTTATACCTATTTCTGGCTTCCTCATCTGACTTTATATGGAAATGAGGTTACTTTTACGACTTTACCATAGACGATATCCCTCGGTAATCAAAACCGGGGGCATTTTACTTAATGGAGAACAAAAGATTAGGGCGTTACTATTCAATGCTATTCACAAAAAATAAATTTGACTTTTATTTTAGTTGTTTCGTAACTTTATTTAGGTCAAGTTCCTTTTCATTGATTAATAGTGTTTTGGTTTATAAGATATATCTAATAAAAATTGAATAAAATGACCACAAAAATGTCTATTTCAAAGTACGAAATGCAGGTTTATTCTATCCTTCGGATTGTTGCAGGATTTCTTTTTCTGTGGCACGGTTCACAAAAGCTTTTCGCTTTCCCGCCGGAAGGACATGTGATACTTCCATATATAGTGTATATTTCAGGTCCGATAGAGTTCTTCGGCGGCTTTTTGGTCATGATTGGTCTTTGGACCCGCTGGGCTGCATTCATTTGTAGTGGACTTATGGCTTATGCCTATTGGACAGTTCACGGTACACACGCGCTACTTCCTCTCGTAAACGGTGGTGAGTTGGCAATAATTTATTGCTTCCTGTTTTTGTTCATTTCAACAAAGGGCTCCGGTGCATTAAGTATTGACCATTTTTTGGAAAGGAGAAGTGAAAAAAAAGAGCTGCAGCATCTTTGAATTAAAAGTTTTTTCATTGTTGCTTGGTTGAGATATTGCGGGATTAATTTCAAGTGCTCTTGAACCAGCAATAGATAGGTTATCGTTTGCTCTTTTAGTCCTGATAAGGGCTCAGAATTCCTGAAATTTATACTCTTCAATAAGTTCAACAAGTTAACCCTCACTTGACTTTGGCATAAGGATGGTGTAATTTTATCTTGAATAATAAAGTTTTCCGATGTCAAGCATTATTGAAGGATATAATTACGATATCTTCATCAGCTACCGCCAGAAAGACAACAAACACGATGGCTGGGTTACTGAGTTGGTTGAAAACCTGAAGGGGGAACTTGAATCGACTTTCAAGGAAGAGGTATCCGTTTACTTTGATATAAATCCTCATGACGGTCTCCTTGAAACCCA
>JAUZOM010000285.1 GCA_030706465.1 Bacteroidota bacterium
CTTAGCGGTTCTCCGACCATTGTTGCAAATGTAGTTAATATTGTGAGTGAAAGAGCTCCGGTAATTATGTCCGAAGGACATACTGAAACGGCGTTGGTTGACAGTTTGATTTCCAATTTTAAAAAAGAAAGAATTATACCGGAGAAAAAACCAACAGTAGAAAGAAAAGTGTCGGAGAAGCCTGAATTCCCTTTTTACGACAATCGTAACGGAGCCAAAGGAATCTTGACTTGGGCGGAAGTGACCAATGGGAACATCGCCCGTCCATCTATTGAATTATTGACTCCGGCATTAAAATTGGCCGGGCAATTGGGGAATGACACCAAAATAATGACACTGATGATCGGTAAGAACGTGCAACATCTGGCTCCTACCCTTTTAGAATATGGGTCGGATGAAGTAATTTTGGTTGAAAATGACCTATTGGAGGAATATCTGGTCCTCCCCTTCTCTTCCATATTTGCCCAGGTAATAAAAGAGCGTAAACCAGAAATTGTACTTTTCGGAGCAACTACTTCGGGCCGTGAACTAGCTCCCCGCATTGGGGTTAAAACAGGTAGCGGAGTGACTGCAGACTGTACAGGGCTAGAAATTGGCGAATATATCAACCGGAAAGACAAAGTAATCAACAAACCGATTCTCCAGTCACGACGTCCTACCTATGGTGAAAGCAAATTAGCTACGATATTGGGGTTTGTCTATCCTCAAATCTCCACGGCACGCGCCGGAACCTTTGAAGTTCCCACAAAAGCAGAAGGGCGCACAGGTATTTTATCGGTTTTTAACCCTAAACTGGAGGCTAAGGATTTTAGGGTTGAAATACTAAAAACCGAACGTGATGAAGGAATGTTACAAAATCTTTTTGAAGCTGATGTGATTGTTGCGGGAGGACGCGGAACGACAAGTGATGGCTTGATTATGATTAAAAAACTGGCTCAAACATTGAAAGAAGTTGGTGTAAAAGCTGAATGGGCTTGCAGTCGTGTGGTAGTAGACGAAGGAGTCGCTGAATATGCCCATCAAGTAGGACAAACCGGAAAAACAGTCCGTCCTAAAGTGTATATTGCAGTCGGCATATCGGGTACCATCCAGCATATTGCGGGAATGAAGGAATCTGAAAAGATCATTGCCATTGACCACAATCCCAAAGCATCTATTTTCCACCATGCCGATTTCGGTATCGTGGGAGAATATGAGGATATAGTGCCTGAATTAATTGACCGGGTAAGAAACGGGTTTACTTTTGGAATGGAACCTATTAAAATTAATAGTGCAAAGAATACCTGATTGGCGCTTTGGTGCTTAAAAATCCGTGTACTTTTTTTACCTTCATACGATGACATCCGTAACTTATGACGGTAGGGTTTTTTTCTGATTTTTAAATTTGGTATAATAGAAGTATATTTGTATGCTATTGAAGTATGAAAAATCACGAAACAACATGAGTAATATCATGATTTTTTTTATTGTCCTCTCTAAATTGAGAGACTTCTCCTAATTGAAGCAAGATTTAATGAAACAGCCTATTTTACCTCCCTTAAACAATCTAAAACCGGAAAGGTACCTAAACTATAATCAGGTTCTTAAATCGGAATTCACCGAGCGGGTACAAAAAATATCCATCAATGCAGGATTCAGTTGCCCAAACCGGGATGGCAGCTTAGGAACCGGGGGATGCACCTACTGCAATAATCAAACATTCAGCCCGGAATACTGTAAAGCCACCAAAAGTGTGAGTGAACAAGTAAAAGAAGGCATTTCTTTTTTTCATCACAAGTATCAGGCACAACACTATCTGGCTTATTTTCAATCATACACAAACACCTATGATTCAATAGACAACCTGAAAGCTGTTTACGAAGAAGCCCTCTCCTACCCGAACGTGGTGGGTCTGGTGGTAGGTACCCGACCGGATTGTGTCAGCAATGAATTATTAGATTATTTTGCTGAATTGACGAAGAAATATTATGTCATGATTGAATATGGCATTGAATCCACCAACGATCGAACATTGGAGTTCATCAACCGGGGTCATGATTATGCCAGAGCAGAAAAAGCCATTCGCGATACAGCCGAACACGGTATTCGGGTAGGTGCCCATATTATTCTGGGGCTTCCCAAAGAAGAGCGTGAAGACATTCTATTGCATGCTGGTAACCTGTCACAATTACCGATCACTTCATTGAAAATTCACCAGCTTCAATTGGTGCGAGGAACCAAAATGGCTGAGCAATATTCCAAACACCCAGAATGGTTCCATCTTTACACGGCAAATGAATACATCGATCTGGCAATCGACTTTCTTGAACGGTTGAATCCGGACATAGCCATTGAACGGTTTGTATCACAATCACCCAAAAATTTATTGATTGCTCCCGACTGGGGACTGAAGAACTTTGAGTTTACGGCAAAAATAGAGAAGCGGTTAAAAGAAAGGAATGCCCGGCAAGGAAGGTTGTTTAGTTGACAATGGACAATTGATAGTTGATAATTAATATTTAATAATTGATTGCTATGTGATTTAAATTAAGAAATTTACGATAATTATCACACTCCAATTAAACAGTTTTATAACTTGTTTGTTATAGTGATTGATTAACAATTAAATGGTTCAACGATTAAACATTAAATTATGGCATTACAAGTAGGCGACAAGGCTCCTTCGGTATTAGGAGTAAATCAGGATGGAAATGAGATTAAACTGGCGGATTATGCCGGTAAAAAAGTGGTATTATACTTTTATCCCAAGGATAACACTCCGGGATGTACCGCACAGGCATGCAGCCTGCGTGATGGATATGCCGATTTACGAAAAGCAGGGTATGAAGTAATTGGCGTAAGCGCTGACAGCGAAGCTTCCCATCAGAGGTTTATAGCAAAACAAAATTTACCTTTCACCCTGATTGCCGATACCGACAAGAAACTATCGGAAACATTTGGTACCTGGGGTGAAAAATCACTCTATGGCAAGAAATTCATGGGCATGTTTCGTACTACCTTTTTACTGGATGAAACCGGAACCATTACCCGGATTATTTTGCCTAAGGAGGTAAATACAAAAGACCATGCAAAGCAAGTTATAGGTTAATAATCAAATTATTATTGGGCGTTTTTCGTAATTACACCTTTTACACCTTATCGTTTAATAAATAAAAAATGAAGATTAAATCAATTATATATTGGGTAATAACATCACTGATTTCCATTATGATGTTATTTAGCGCCTATAGTTACCTGACTAATCCAATGATGAAAGAAGGTTTTGTACATCTTGGTTTCCCGGGATACTTTAGAGTTGAGTTGGCCATAGCCAAAATTTTAGGCGCAATTGCTTTATTAGTGCCTTTTATTCCTGCTAAAATTAAAGAATTTGCTTATGTCGGATTTAGTATCACCTTTATATCCGCTTTTATTGCACATACATCGAGTGGTGATCCAATGTCAGTCGCCATTTTTCCTATTATTGCATTAGTTCTGTTGATGGTGTCGCATATCTATTATCTTAAAATTTTTAATGATAAACGCTGAAATTCAACTGTTTCGTCTGACAAGTTCTCCAATAAGGCTATAATAAACACGATCATAATTTATTATTCCAAATAACAGCAAGAGTTTTACAAAAGTGAGGCTCTTGCTGTTATTTTATACCATAGAAAAAAATATATTCCAAGAAATACAGGTATTGAAAAAAAATGGATTCTATTGAATGGGTTGTAGAAACAAGTCTGAATTACTAAGACAGAACAGATTAACTATTTAAAATCAATTCCAATAAAAGAATGGGGATATTATGATCATATTGCTTCTTATCCTCATTCGATGTATCTCCCTAACATGCTTCCGTTTTAGGTATAAAGTGGATTCGGAGATACTTGAGTTAGGGTTCGGATAGGGTTGAAATAGGCTGACCTATCCGAACCCTAACTGAACCCTAACTGAACCCTA
>JAUZOM010000286.1 GCA_030706465.1 Bacteroidota bacterium
AAAAGCAATTATTTTTCTTCAAACATCTTGTTGAATTCCTCGCTTGTAATTTCTTTGTTTTCCAATTTTACAGTCTCTTTAATGACGGCTATAATTTTTTCTTCCGCAACGCTATCCATGATGTGTCTCAAAGTTTCTTCTTTTTTCATCATGTCTTTTGCATAATTGGCAATGATCTCGTCGTCCATGCCGATCATACCGTATTGGGCAAATTGGGCTTTTGCCATTTTGCGTGCGAAAGCATCCATATCGGCTGTTTCCACTTTGATGTCGTTGGCTTTTTCCAGCTTGCTCTTGATTAATTGCCATTTCAGGTTTTCAATCATTTTAGGGAAATCTTCTTCCAGTGTTTCGGCCGTCAGGTTCTCGTTCGAAGATAAGACCCAACGTTTCAGGAAGGTATCCGGGAAAACCAGGTCGTTGTATTTGGCAACCAACATGTTCCGGGCATCTACGCCTAATTTGTAATCGCTGTCCGCTTTCAGGTTCTCCAGGATGCTCTCTTTGATCTTGGCACGGAATTCTTCTTCGCTCTTCACCGTTCCTTCGCCATATACCTTGTCGAACAACTCCTGGTTGATTTCTGATTCGTGGTAACGGGTAATGCTTTCTATTTTCAGTTGGAAATCGGCGTCAACCGTTTTCGCAGCATCCTTTGATATTTTCAACAGGGAGCTGATTTCAGCTTCACTTTCGAATGCTTTGGCCGGATTGAACGTGATGACATCTCCTTTTTTCGCGCCTACAAAAAGTGCTTTTTGCGCTTCATCTTTCATATAAGCCGGTGTCAGCGTTGCATCCGGAACTTTCATCCCCGATTCGTTTACTTTACCATCGGCCATTTCCAGCAATTCGCCTTTCAGCATGTCTTTTTCTTCAACTTCTTCTTCCTGGATATACTTGCCGTAACGTCCGGTATACGATTTTACCTGGTTTTCGATCATTTCATCGCTTACAGCAATCGAATAGTAAGGTACCTTATCTTTTTTTGTCAATTCAACTTCAAACTCAGGGGCAATGCCTAAATCGAACACAAATTCGAAATCTTCCTGGGTGTCGAAATCGATCTCTTTTTGTTCACTTTCGTTTGGAAGCGGTTCTCCCAGAATATTTACGTTGTTTTCGCGGATATAATTGTACAGGTTTTCCGAAACCAGTTTGTTGATTTCTTCAGCTAACATGGCTTTTCCATACATCTTCCTGAGTAAACCTACCGGTACCATGCCGGGACGAAAACCGGGAATGTTCGCTTTCTTGCGGTAATCACGCAATTGTTTGTCCACTTTCTCCGTGTAATCTGCTTTTTCAATGCTTAATGTTACGATGGCATTGTTTGGGTCGAGGTCTTTTCTGACAATATTCATATATTTAATAATAGATTAATTTGCTGATTTATATCTTTTTGTAATGGGGTGCAAAGGTACAAAAAAAAGACAGAACTCATGCATTTTACCCCTAAAAAAATATAAATGCCCCTAAAATATGCCAAGGTGAGTGACAGCATGCTAGCCAGATAAGTGGGAAATACGTGGAAAGCAGGAACTGTTTTTTCCCAATCCCCGAAGAGTCATCCGGCCTTTAAGAGTCGGGTTGGAAACCATCTGTCCGAAAGCCTTTCGTCCCGGGCCGGCCTTTAACTTGCGGTTGATAAAAACAGCAAAACCTGAAAACGTATCAAGTGAATAGGTTGCCTGCTGCCCCTAATCGTTGGTACGTTCCTTCGCTCTCCCTTCGCTTCCTGTTCTATACCGGGACCTGGTTCTCCCATAGTTCTCCCATAGTTAACCCATAGATATCCCATAGATATCCCATATCATTAATAGGTTGGGATATCTATATTATATCATAGGGTGAACCAAGTAAGAAACCCGGTTATACCTAAACTTAGCAGCGAACCGAAGGCGAAGGAAGGAAGAAGACAAATACTTCGCAAGAAGTGGATAACCCTGACTTATAATGGGAATCAGGTAAAGTCGGTTACAGACCAATATGGCTCACAATAAGTGTATGCCACCAAGGAGTATAACGATAAATCGAATGCGGGCAATGAGCAGAGTTACGACCTGAATGGCAATATGATAAAAGATTTGGACTGGGATACCTCGTTCTTCCGGATATGTCTTTCATTCAAGGAGAAAATGGGATTGCTTGTGGCTGAGATTTGCAATCCCAGCCTATTGTATTATAAGGATTTGCAATCCGATAAATACAAATATTAGAATAATTCTGCTTATATTTGCAAGGTGTAAATTCATGCAAAAGTGGATATACAGCATCGCATAACAGGAGAAGTTTATTTTGTGACCGATACCGTCTTTCTGATTTTGAATTAAAGAGTTTATCGGATTACAAATCCTTATAATACAAAGAACTGGGATTGCAAATCCCAGTAGCAGGCATGAGCATCTGTACATTTAATTAAGGCTATATATCCGGCAGGACGGAGGAAGAGAATATGGTGGTTGGTTAATTAATGATGGCGGAGTAGAAATGTGGCCAAATGGCAATAATCACACAATGACACCAACTCCCAGACCTGAAAATGCAAATGGATGGTTTCATACTCATCCAAATTTAGGTGGAACATGGCAACAATCGCCAGGCGTTAGAGATGGAGCATTTACTTACCAAAATCGCCCGTTGTATTCATTAGTGATAAGTAGACAAAATTTTTATTTTCAGGCTACTACTAATTGGACTTTACTCTCTTCAAATATATATTTTAATCCATATCCATATAATAATTATTTTTTTAAACCCTAATAATATTATGAAACAATATGTGATTCTACTAATATTACCCTTGTTATTTAGTTGTAATTGTAAAAAAGAAATAATAAAAGATGATTGTTCGACTAAAGAGTTAGTTGTTAATACAACGAATGAATTATTAAAAAAACAACGAATAGACGTAAGTATGTTGAAGACTCAAGTTGTAGATGAAGGCAATAAATTCAAAGTCCTGTATTCTCTTAAAGATACACTTTCTATTGGTTTCGGTGCGGAGATACTCATAAATAAACTGGATTGTAGTGTTATTTCAATGAAATTATATCAATAAAAGAAAGGTAAGGGTAGTTTGTTTAATTTGACGTTATCCTGTCCTTCCGGATATGTTCTTCATTAAATGTAAAAATGGTAATGCTGGTTGGTGGGTCCCGATAGCTATCGGGATGTTATCCCACCTTCTTGTATTATAAGGATTTACAATCCGATTAATACAAATATTAAAATAATTCTGCTTATATTTGCAAGGTGTAAATTCAACTGAATATGGATATTAGAAATCGCATAGAAGGGGAAGTTTATTTTGTTACCGATACTGTTGTGGATTGGGTAGATATATTTACTCGCCCCGTATACAGGCACATTATAATAGATTCTTTGCAGTACTGTCAGAAAGAAAAAGGATTAGTGATTTATGCATGGGTACTAATGAGCAATCATATGCATATGATAGTTGGATCTAACGGTGAGAATAAAGTTTCGGATATACTCCGGGACTTTAAGAAATTCACAAGTAAAGAAATACTTCGTATCCTGTTGGTTGAAAGTACGGAAAGCCGTAGGGACTGGATGTTGAACCGATTTGAGTATGCGGGTAAGAATGATAAAAAGATTACAAATTACCGTTTCTGGCAAGAAGGGAATGATGCACAGGAAATATACTTAAACGATTATTTCAACCAGAAACTGAATTATATACACTATAATCCTGTAAAAGCTGAGATTGTAAACCGAGAAGAAGATTACCGGTATAGTTCGGCCATTGATTGGGCCGGTGGAAAAGGATTAATTGAAGTCATGTTAGTTTAAAATGAAGAGTTTAGCGGATTATAAATCCTTATAATACAAGAAGGTGGGATAGCATATCCCACCCACCAACATTACCATTTTCACATTTAATTAAGGTTATATAT
>JAUZOM010000287.1 GCA_030706465.1 Bacteroidota bacterium
GGTCATGTTTGACTTGGCGTTGCGGAAGCAACTGGTTGCAAACCGACAGTAATTTATAAGAATAAAAGAGAGGATGGCGGGCAACAGGCTTTCCATTCTCTCTTTTTGCCGGCTTAAAGCGAATAAAAACAGAATCGATATGAATATGAACCACCTAACCACTCATGGGTTTGGTGTTAACAGGGCTTGCCGGGTCTGTAAATCGCGCTACCCCTTGTTGAACAAGGAGGACCTAACCAAGATGAAATGGAGTCGTTGTTACGGAAAGTCTATTTCTAAGAAAGACAACAGGGCGGAACTATCAATAATCTTAAAAAAGTCAATTTTAAAAAGGGTTATTCCAAAAAAAATGCGGATATTTGCATTAGTATAAATTAGTATAAATATTCAATATAACTCAATAGTAATTAGCTTATGAATACAACTGATATCCGCCAATTGGAGCCAAAAGCCCTGTGGCAAAATTTCTATAGTATTACCCGTGTACCGCGTCCTTCGCACAAAAAAGAAGAAATCGGCGCATTCCTTGAAAACTTCGGTAAATCACTGGGACTGGAAACGTTTCGCGATGAAATAGGGAACGTTTTGATTCGCAAGCCAGCAACACCCGGAATGGAAAACCGCAAGCCGGTCATCCTGCAGGCGCATATGGATATGGTTCCGCAGAAGAACAGCCGGGTGGCCCACGATTTCCAGACCGACCCGATTGATGCCTATGTGGATGGCGAATGGGTAACGGCCCGTGAAACTACCCTGGGAGCTGACAACGGGATCGGATTGGCAGCCGGAATGTCGGTGTTGCAATCGAAAGATATCAAGCATCCTGCTATCGAGCTGTTCATAACGGTGGATGAAGAAACGGGCATGTTTGGGGCTTTCGGCTTACAACCGAACTTCCTGAAAGGGGATATCCTGATAAACATGGACTCGGAAGATGAAGGCGAACTCTATGTAGGTTGCGCCGGAGGCGTTGATGGTAACATTACATTCCGTTATCAGGAAGTAGCGGTGGAGGAAGGCGATGTAGCACTTAAAGTATCCCTGACTGGCCTGAAAGGCGGACACTCCGGGGTGGATATAAACCTTCAGCGGGGGAATGCCAATAAACTGATGTTCCGTTTCCTGAAAGATGCCGTATCCGATTATGAAGCCCGCCTGGCCAGTATTGATGGAGGCAGCCTGCGCAATGCCATTCCACGTGAAGCCTTTGCTGTGGTTACCGTTCCGGCTGAAGAGGTTGACGATTTGGTGGACTTTGTAAAAGAATACGAAGAACTGTTTATCGAAGAATTCAAAGGAGTGGAAGAAACCATTTCATTCACCGTGGAACAGGTAGATTTACCGACCGGATTGATTCCCGAAGAAGTGCAGGATGATCTGATAAACGGAGTTACGGCTTGCCCGAACGGTGTTTCACGAGTTCTCCCGGAATTGCCGAGTGTTGTTGAAACATCGAACAACCTGGCCATTATCAAATCGGATGGGGCCTCCATTAAACTTCAGACGCTCGTCCGGAGTTCGGTTGAATCACGCAAAGAGGAACTGGCTTCGCAGATGGAGAGTGCGTTCCTGCTGGCCGGAGCTAAAGTGGAACTGGTGGGTGGTTATCCGGGTTGGAAACCCAACCTTGATTCTCCGATACTGAAACAGATGACCAAGGTGTACGAAGATAAATTCGGTAAAACTCCCAAAGTGATGATCATTCATGCCGGATTGGAATGCGGTATTATCAGTACTCATTATCCTCATTTGGATATGATTTCGTTTGGGCCGACTATTAAGCATCCGCATTCACCGGATGAAAAAGTCAACATTGTTACTGTTCAGAAGTTCTGGGATTTTTTGGTAGCAACCTTGGAAAATATACCTGTTAAATAACCCCCAAGCCCCCTAAAGGGGTGTCGGCTGAGTGAAAACAAATTAAAATATATAAATTGAACTCCTTATCCCCCTTTAGGGGTTAGGAGTTCTTAATATTATCGTATGAAGAAAAACCTTTTAATCCTTGGATTATTGCTATTCACCGCAGTGGCTTTTGCACAAAAAGATACGACAGCCGTTGACTCATTTAAATTTACGATCGTTAAACAAAACAAGATTACACCGGTGAAGAATCAGGCCAGTTCCGGTACCTGCTGGAGTTTTTCCGGCCTTGGGTTCTTTGAATCGGAACTATTGCGCATGGGTAAACCGGAAGTGGATTTAGCGGAAATGTTCGTGGTACATCATTCCTATACCGACAAAGCGGATAAATATGTTCGAATGAACGGTACCATCAACTTTGCCGAAGGCGGTTCGTTTTATGATGTCGTTTACGTGCTGAAGAACTACGGTATTGTCCCGGAATCGGAAATGACCGGGCTGAATTATGGGGAAGAAAAACACAAGCATGCCGAAATGGATGCACTAACAAACGCTTACGTTAAGGTCATCGTGTCGAATCCGAATAAGAAGCTTTCTACTGCGTGGAAAAGAGGCTTTGAAGGCATCCTGGATGCTTATATTGGCCAGTGCCCGAAAGAATTCACCGTAGGAGGCAAGAAATATACTCCGCTTACGTACGAGCAATCACTCGGACTGAATCTGGATGATTATATTTCATTGACTTCGTTTACCCATCATCCTTTTTATACCAAATTTGCCGTTGAAATACCGGATAACTGGCGTTGGTCGGAATCGTACAATATACCGTTGGATGAGTTAATGAGTATTTTTGACAATGCTATCGATAAAGGGTATTGTGTAGCCTGGGCTTCGGATGTCAGCGAAAAAGGCTTTACCCGAAAAGGAATGGCGGTAGACCCAGAAACAAAAGTGACCAATCTGCCGGGTAGCGATCAGGGTAAGTGGTTAAATATCCCGCAGAAAGATATGGAAGAAAAAATCTATAAAATATCAGGTCCTCAACAGGAAGTGAAAGTAACGCAGGAAATCCGTCAGGAAGGTTTTGATAATTACCAGACCACCGATGACCACGGCATGCTTATTTTCGGAACAGCCAAAGACCAAAACGGCACCAAGTACTACCTGGTGAAAAACTCCTGGGGTACCGACTCAAAATACAAAGGAATCTGGTATGTCAGCGAAACATTCGTGAAGCATAAAACCATTGACATTATGGTGCACAGAGATGCGATACCCAAAGATATTCTCAAGAAGCTGGGCATAAAATAAATAATGCATAATTCATAATGCATAATTCATAATGCATAATTCATAATGCACAATTCATAATTGGATTTAAGTAGTAGGAACAATATATTGTCCTGTTTTATTTTTTGGAAAATACGACTAAAAATAGCTTTTCTAAATAAAAAAATAAGGGTTTTAATAGGGGGGAGTCAGGTTTTCTACGGAGGGTTACTGTCTAAAAATAAGGGCTTTAAATTAAAAAACTTATTTTTGCTTTTTACCTCTTAGTAGAAATATTAAGCAAAAAGATCTAACCTTTATTTCCTTATTTAAATTAAAATAATACGACATTATTTAGTTTCTGTTACTTAGATAATGAATTTGTGCTAAGTACAGCATGGAAATTAGTTTATATTATTCAAGACATACCTACCTAACAGGTTTTTAAAACCTGTTAGGTATCCTATTTCGCTAAAAATATCTTTTAAATTGTATAAACTAATTATCGTTCAATACTTATTCAGGATTATGTTTAACAAAATATCAAAAAAGACAAGTGGTCAATAGATCGCCTGTCTTTTTTTTGTGAGGAATAGTAATTTTGAAATCACCTGTCTTTAATTATGCATTATGAATTAATACGCGTGTTCATCACCATTCACATCTTCCAGATCTATCCTTTTCTTCTCCATGGCACGCCATGCAATGAATATATAAATCAACACCACCGGAATAAACAACGAGACGAGTGACA
>JAUZOM010000288.1 GCA_030706465.1 Bacteroidota bacterium
CATATAAAGAATACAGTGCATTGGCATAGAATGCTCTGAGAACACGCATTTCAGCAATAGATGCCATTTTCTTTTCTGCACTCACACTTGAATTTTGTAAAGCGTCGATCAAGCGGGTGGCTTTCGTAATTGCCTTCATGTATGTAGAGTACAAACTTGATGCGGGACTACTATTAGCTGTCCAGGCAAAACGGTTAAATATTTGCCAGGTGCCTCCCCAAGCAGTATTCATTTCATCTGTACATAGCTCATTTGCTGTTAGCCCGGAATAATCAAGACTTTGCGCAATGAATGAATTGCCAAGAGAACTGTAAACGCCAATGGCAGCAGCATCCAAATCTTTACTAGAGGAAGGGAAGGTGTCAGAAGGAATTTTCCCAAATTCTTCGTGCATCAAATCAGTGCAGCTCATAATACCAATACATATCAGCATTATAAAACTATATATAGAAATATTCTTTTTCATATTATATTTTTAAAAGTTTAAATTTAAACCTATAGAATAAGTACGCTGGTTGGGGTATGCGGAAAAACCGTCGGTTTCAGGGTCCGAACCAGTATAATTAGTGATCACAAACAAATTCTGTGCATCCACATAAACACGGGCATTTTGGAAAAATTTACCAGTAGATTTTGGAAGAGTGTATCCCAGAGTCACACTTTTAAGACGGATAAAATCTGCTTTCTCAACCCAAAAATCGCTACTACTATCATACTTTACATCCAATCCAGAAGGATATTTACCATTCAGATTATCATGTCTCCACAAATTAGAAGCATCAGTCAAAGTATTGTCCCTCATCCTAAACCTGTCTGCCATCAGAAACCATTTGAGGGTATTGTTGTACTTTTCCCTGCCAAGCTCTCCGTAAAAGTAGAAACTGAGATCAAAGTTCTTATACTGAAAGGTGTTATTTAAGCTAACGGTTAATTTAGGTTGGCTATGGTTGATTATAACTTTATCGGCATCGTCTATAGCGTGATCCGGCTTGCCAGAAAGCTGTTGCCGGCCGTTCTTGTCCAAAATATATTTCCCGGTTTCGTCTTTGAGCCATCCATTCAAATCTCTCAACTTAATCGTTCCAACGACAGCCCCTGGCATGTACGAAACATCATCTCCTGGCTGAATCAATCCATCGCTGACATATCCCCATCCAACATGCAACGGGTCTGTTGATGTTTGATAGACTGACAATATAGTATATGGATTACGATCTTTCCAACGATCATAAAAATGAGAGAGGCTTAAAGTTGTCGTCCAGTTGAAATTAGTTTTCTGCACATTAGTGCTTGTTAACTGGAATTCCCATCCTTGACCTAACGTTGATCCTAAATTATCCGCAACTGAAGATACCGGATAATAAGAACCCACATTACGGCTGTCCAATAAATCGGAAACAGTTTTACGAAAAACATCCACAGATCCCCTCAGCCGGTTCTTGAAAAAACCATAGTCGATTCCAAGGTTAAATTCTGTAGTCGTTTCCCATTTTAGATTAGGGCTTGGCAACTGGGATTCGGAAACACCAGTTTGTAGATTGCCACCAATAACATAGTTACTCCCTGAGGAGTAATAACCATAAGCATTCCCACCAATCTCTGAATTACCCGTTTGGCCGAGGCTGAAGCGAAGCTTCAGGTTTGAGATCGATTCCAGTGATTTCATAAAATCTTCTTGCGAGATACGCCATGCAACTGCCCCCGACGAAAAGTATCCATACCGATTATTCACACCGAAGCGATCGCTACCATCTGCACGCAGGGTGAATGTAAACAAATATTTATCTTTGATATCATAGTTCACACGTCCAAAATAGGAAAGGTATTTGCTAATGGACTTTCCACTTCCAACACCTTTTGTCAGGTTTCCTCCTCCGCTTAAATTATAAACATTGTACACATCAGTCAAAAAATCAGAATTCGAGGCCGAAACATTTTCGTTTATAATTTTTTGGTAGGCATAGCCGAGCATCGCTGTCAAGCTATGATTTTGGAAAAGCGATTTTTTGTAGGTTAAAGTCGCATCCAACAAATAATTATTATTACGTCTTTCCACGATAGATGCGTATGAATTCACAGAGATTCCACGCAAGGTTGTTTTGGGGTAATATTGATTACTTCTGATAAAAGACTGATTGAGGCCCATACTGGCCCTAAATGTCAAATCTTTCCTAATTTTGGCACTCCAATAATTGGTAATAAGAAAACGATTGCTTATTTCAGTATTAGTCACTTCTTTATAGGAAACCGGATTGGGGTAGGTTGGGTGATCCGGATTTATAAGATAATTTCCATTAGCATCTCTGATAGGCAAATATCCGGGATACGCCAACGCCATTTTTATAACACCGGTAGGATCCTCAGTACCAGAATTCCCTTCTGCCATATTAGAATTTTGCTGGTTACCAGTAATCGAAACACCAGTGGTAAGCCATTTAGACAAATTGAAGTCAGCTGCCAACCGCCCCATAAACTTTTCATATCCGCTATTGAATATAACCCCTTTTTGTTTGAAATGTCCCAAAGATAATGAGTATGTGGCCTGATCGCTTCCCCCATTAATCGAGATATTCTGATTGTCAATAGTACCTGTACGGGATATTTCATCAAACCAATTGGTTACATTACTGGCAGAGGAGATTTCCTGATCTGTAAAGGCAACTTTGGGAGAAGTTGTTACAGTAGAGGGATCTACGTTGCCATAAGGCGCAATTTTCTTTTGAAACATCCATTCTTCCACATAAAACTTATTTGTGAGCCTCATATATTCCTTTGCAGAAACGATATTATAGGGGTTAGAAATAGTTTGAACAGACGTATTAAGCTGCACACCCACCTCCAGTTTTCCCTTTTTTCCTTTCTTTGTACTCACCAGAATAACCCCATTGGCTGCACGAGCCCCGTAAATGGCTGTTGCGCTCGCATCTTTTAATACCTCCACCGACGCTATATCGTTCGGACTTACGGCATTGATATCTCCTCCGGTAAAGCCATCGATAACATAAAGCGGACTATTCCCTGCTCCGGTAGATGTCGCACCACGCACCAAGATAGAATAATCACTTGTCGGATCTGCGGAGTTTTGTATAATAACAAGTCCCGGCACCCGTCCTGTTAACAAGTTTGATACCGAATTAGTTGCCACAATTGGTATGTCATCCATTTTCACTGATGCAACTGCACCTGTCAAATTAGATCTTTTAACAGTACCATAACCTATAACAACAACCTCTTCAAGATTTGTCACAGTTGATACTAACGATACGTTTAAATTTGTCTTCCCAGATACACTTATATCCTGTCTTTCATAGCCCATAAATGAGAAACTCAGTGTTGCTTTAGGGTCAGTTGTAGTAATGTTAAACTTTCCTTGTTTATCTGTAAGTGTACCTTTAGTAGTTCCTTTAATAAAAACACTAACCCCAGGAATAGTTTCTCCTGTTTTGGAATCGACAACGGTTCCTGTTATCGCAACACCTTTAACTTGTTGCTGGATATCAGACAATTCATTCTCTGTAATTTGTTTATGTGAAAGAACAATCTGATGATCGATTACAACATAATCGGTATTAGTATTCTTAAAAAGTTCACGTAGCACATCCTTGATATCCTTGTTTTTTGCTACAATATCAACCTTTCGGTTTACATTAATTAATTTCTGATTATAAGCGAAATAATACTCACTTCCCTTTTCAATTGAATTTAGTACCTCTTCAACTGTGGTGTTTTTGAAATTGAGAGAAACTTTACCTGATTGAGAATATGTATTAAGGGCGAATATATTCATTATTCCGAGTATCATAAAGAACAAGGTAAATTTCATAATGAACAGGATTTTGTAAATATAATGTTTATCTAACCA
>JAUZOM010000289.1 GCA_030706465.1 Bacteroidota bacterium
AGGCAATTTACTGTCACCGATCAACCTGTTCACCCAGGTATTTACCACCTCTATTTTCACATCATTTTCGCCTTGTTTAACCATCTTCGTAATGTCAAGTCGGTAAGGGGCCGTCCAGACTCCACCGACGTACATACCATTAACAGTGACTTTAGCCATTGCAATAACACTACCAAGATCAATCATCACCTTTTTCCCTTCGTTGATATTGTCCAAATGGAATTTACAATTGTAAGTTGCCGTTCCGGAATAATATTTTATCCGCTCGTCCCTAGAAGTGGTCCAATCCTGAAGTATGTCAAAAACTACCGGTTCTGCAGGTCCCCTTTGCAACGTATCAAAATTAACGGTCCATGGGCCTTTCAGATTGGCCAGTAAAGAAGGTTCGGGGTAATTGGATCCGATACCGTGCTCAGAAGCTTTTCCCGCAGCCCTGCGGAACACAATAAACACACTTTCATATGGTTCAAGCTTTAACGGGACTATTGTAGTATTTTCATTCTGCTGATATGCCGGAAGATTGCGTATATAACCGGTGGTAGCTTCCCAAAGTTCAGGCTGCGCACCTTTCACCCTGAATACAGGGTCGATTATTTTAGTCTTTTCGGTCTGGTTGGATATAAAATAAATTTCAGTGTTGCCCAATCTCCGGTGTCCATAATGGATGGAATTATCTTCAGGTAATTTGCAGTCCGGGACACAATTAATCAAGGCCAGGGCTTCTTTCATATTCATGCCGTTTATAACCATTCCTTTCCCGAATTTGTGGATTTTTACCTTTATACCATCTGCATTTCCCCATAGGTCGGCCGCCATTGCTTTTACTTGCTGGTCAGCAACGGGTTGATTTTGTAAACTGGGTGATCGTTTAGGAGCTGGTCCTAAAATAACAGCCCCCTCATGAACCAGTTGCTTGATTTTCGCTAACACCTCTGGTCGCATTGTTTCCAGTTTTGGTAAAACCATCAAGCGGTATTGTGTACCGGAAGGCAAAGTGATTAACCCGTTCTTAACGGTCATGTATTTTTCGATTACTTCGGCGTTCATATAGTCAAACTGGTAGCCTACAGGCAAAGCAGGATCGGTAACGCCCGTCATTTTGGGGGCATCTTCGCCGATAAAATACGCGACATCAGCAATATTCAACCCCTGCTGCAACATGAAATTCACCCTTTTTAAATATTCCGTGTACACATCCATCTGCGAAAACCAGGTATTTTTCCGGTTAAACTCGTTTCCGAACCAGGCATTCATTCCGGGATTCTTTTCTTCGTAGGGTTGGGATATATAAACATGTAACAAAGTATTGTTGATCCCTTCGGCAAAAAAACGATCCCCACGTTGTTTGAATTTTGCAGGATAACGACTAAAAGGGCTTCCAGCACATGTATTTGATTCGGCGGATATCTTTGTCTTTCCATAAATATGGCCACATGAGCTGGCTGCCCGATTTTCGATGTTTCCAAGATCACCCTCGCTCCAAAATTCACCACCGATTTCATCGGATTGGCCTCCATACATCAGGAACTCGCTCGGGAAGCCCCAGTGTCCATAGTTTTCAAGCCAGGTAGTCAAACCATTTTTGTGGCTAACCTCTCTCAATCCCCCTACATAATCATAAGCCACTTTATCTGCAACAAATCTGCGCATATCCCATAGAAATCTATCGGATGCTTGCTCACTATTAACAACCATGCCACCGTAAACAGGGAGATAAGGAAGCGGATCATATCCATATCTTTTTTTAAATAAATGCAAAAAGTCATCTGTAAAATTTTGACCTCCCGTTTCATAACTGTCTTCTACTGTTACCTTGAAACATTTTCGGTCAGCCGCGGGGATTCTTTTTAAAATTTCACCAAGAAAGCTATAAAAATGTTTCTCTATGTGCTTTTTACTCATCTTGTCCACTTCATACCCTGTTGCTTCAGGTGGGGCAGGACTGTTAACCGTACCTGTTGGTGTCATACCTGTTCGTAGGATAACCCAATTACCTTTGGGAACGTTCCAGTTGATAGTACCATCTGCTGTCATGTATTTGGTGATGTCCGATACTTTTCTTGGATCGATAATAGTTTTTTGATCATCAACTTTAGTTTGTTGAGGCCATTGATAATCTTCCCAAAAAGGATGCGGTGTCTGATGCATCTTCGCAAAGGTTTTTTCGCTGTAACTTGCAACACGTGGACCGGCAGAAAGTACTACTTCAGCAAAGCCACTCCCAGGGCTGGCCTTATCGATAACAAGGCGAAAATGAGTACCAATTACAACAGGAAATGATACTACAACCGGTGCATAAGGTTCAAAACCAACATGCAGTTGTGGATTAGAACGGTTAACCTGAAATTCGGAAATAGTACGATAATAACCGCTACCTGTTTGAACCTGTAATTTTGCGTTGGCCATAACTGGAACTGCAGTGGTACGTATAGAAAGACTTCTTGCAGTAAAAGGCTTATTTGCATTAAAATCGATAATAAATTCTTTATCCGTGGCAAATGTGATCCCTGTGTTTTTGTCTCCGTCGGCTATAGCCAATAGATTCGGAATTGATGGTGATGAACTGACAATTGCATTTTTATTATTTAAGAAGAGTTGATCGTCTTTTGGTTCAGGAAAAGCAATCACTTTTACGTCCTGGAAAATATCGATTGGCCTTTTTAATTTTTGAGAAAATTTGAACGGGCCCTTTACATGTGTTTCAGAAGAAATGAGATAGCGCATCGCTTCGTCTGATTTAATCCAGGGCCCCCCGGACTGGCTCCAACCGGGAGAATTGAAAATACCAATCTCTATATTTAAATTTGAAGCAGTTTTCAAAGCCGTATGAAGAATATCCCACCATTCATCGCTGAACATTTTTACTTTTCCATAGGGTATATCTGTGAGGCCAATGTTCCCAATGAATGCCCTGTTGATACCGGCCTTTTTCATAGCATAAAGATCTTTAATAACGCCTTCTTTAGAGATATTATCAGAGAGCCAATACCAGTAAACGCTGGTTTGAATAGAATCAGGAGGGTTAATGAACCCTGATTCCAGAATATCCTGTTGATTTTTTGAGCTGTCTCTGAAGCATATTGTAATAAAAAAAGTAGTTACAAGAAGTCCTGTTATTATCAGCCGTTTTTTCATAGTCGTAAATTGAAGTGCTTTTTTAATCGCAATTTTCCTAATCATTAGTTTTCATCCAATTTGAATTTTCACGTAAGTTCAATTTAAGGAGCGTTAATGATGCTGAAAATTTAAAGAATTAATTATGGTCTTTTATAGTCTATCATCACATACATTTCAGCTTTCAGCTTATTTATTTGCAGACGCCGAAAGTGATGGATAATTATCTTCGAATGGAGGATATCCTCCAGGAGTAAGAAAAATACCAAACTTATCCAGGTATTTATACTCCGGAAGGAAATCATCGTCTGCCAGCCTTAAAGCCGTTGACAATCTTTTCTCCATATCATTCTGGATTGAATCATCTGAAGGTTTATTTACCAGGTTATTCATCTGGTAAGGGTCCTTGATGTTATCAAATAAATATATAGATCCCTTTAAATCTTTAACATAAGAGTATCGACTGGTTCGAACGCCTCTGAATTCTATTCCTGCTACGTTTTTTGTCGGACTTACTATCAGAGCTGAATAATCTCTCTCTTTCTCCTTACCGGTAATGATTTCTGAAAAATTGTTACCTTCCACTGTATACGGGATCGGAATATTACACAATCCTAAAAGGGTAGGCATAATGTCCGGAGTATTTATAGGCATGGTAATTCTTCTTCCCTCACTTCCTTTGATTGCCGGGTATCTTAATAAAAAAGGAACACAAGTTGCTTCATCATACCA
>JAUZOM010000029.1 GCA_030706465.1 Bacteroidota bacterium
GGACGTACTCCACCTTCTTATTCTGCCTGGGACCGCTTTTTTCTGAACTGGTTAACTCCAACGGAATTAAAGGTCGGAGGCAACTATAGTTTAGACACCCTGGCAACCAGTAATAAAGCCTATTTAATCACCCAAAACGGGAATTTTAATATGAGCAGTACCAATCCGTCTCCGGTAGAATTCTTTACGTTGGAAAACAGGCAACAAAAAGGATGGGATACTTATCTGCCGGGACATGGAATGTTGGTTACTCACATTTTCTACAATGCTTCAGACTGGCAGCAAAATATCGTAAATAATAATGCGGCAGCTATGGGAGTTGATATTGTTGAAGCGGATGGCACCGCCTTAACAGAAACATCCTCCGTAGACCCCACCTTATCTGGGGATCCTTTTCCGGGAACCAGCAATGTGACTTCCTATAATCCGTCACTTCGGGATGGCACAGACCTTCTTAAACCGGTGAAAAATATCCGGGAAACAAATGGAATTATTACGTTTACGCTTAGTAAAATTGCAACATTAGCTAACAGTACAGAAGTTTATTTTAATAATATTGCTTTTGTCAGTTCTGCTCAGGATGCTTCGAAAACGAATGTTCCGGCCAACATGATAATGAACGCAAGCAATCCAGCCAATTATTTAAATCCAGGCAGTATATTCAGATTTAAAATGCAATGCCTTAATAAAAAAAGGGACGGTACTAATATTGTTTCAGCTTTGTGTAAAGTCCGATGTAATGACCCTTGCATAACAATAACAGATAGTACGGCGGAATTAAACAATATAGAATACAATTCAACGACCTGGACTACAGATGAATTTGAAGTCGCAATTAAGAATAATGCCCCTGTTGGTCATATTTTACATTTTGACTTTATTATTTCAGAGGGTTCAACAGATTATTATACGTATCAGGTACCAATCCCGGTCTCCCCTTTAAGTTTACAAAGCATAACGGTGGATGATGACAACAATCCGGATAGCCGGGGTAATAATAACGGCATTTGCGAGCCGAATGAAATTATAGAAACATTGCCTTCTTTACAAAATATCTCTCCGTTAATGGTCGATTCCGTAATCGGGACTTTTGATAATTATTATTCAGATACAGAAGGTATTCATGTCTGGAAAAACAAAGCCGGGAGTAACGGCTTGGTGGTAAACTCAAGTTTCTGGAACTACAGTTTTGGAGCACCGCATGCAATTGCTGCAGGTGCAACTAATATCTTGCCTCAATACGATTTTGTATTTAATTATAATTTCTTAAGTACCTATCATTTCACTCTGGGATTAGCCATGTCGGGTAAATCCCAATTATTTTCCGGCTACCAGACCGATATCAACTGGCTTATTCCGATCGACTATAATGCAGGGTATCCTGATTTTAATACCGGTATTTTGTCCAATAACATTGGAAAGATAGAACTCTATCCTAATCCGACTCATGGGATATTAAATATCAATATGGGAAGAGATAATGTTGATGGATATACCATCAATATTGTGAACACGCTTTGTGAAAAAGTATATGTTTCAAAACTCAATACCGCAAGAGTATCAATCGATATTTCAAAGATAGGGAAACCGGGCCTTTTCATTATTCAAATTCTAAATCAAGCCGGTGCCGTTATACTAGACAAAAAGATTCTTTTCATTAACTAATCAATGCCTCTCATAACTATCACTTCTATCTGTCCGACATCTCTGTTTCTTTTATGAGTTTTTATAATACGTTTTTTATGGCTCCGTTTTTCAGGTATAAAAAAAGCGTCCATTGGAATTTATCCAACAGACGCATTGCATTAGTTTTTTGATTTAAAATCAATCAGCGTTATCCATGTTCATATCGGGTGACGCTTCTTTCTTTTTTTCAGTTTGTTTTGGTTTCATATTCCCGAAGTTGTAACTCAGCGTTAAGCCATACATACGCCCGTGAAAATAAGAAGTGGTAGTTTGGGTAAATCCGCTACCCGAAGTAGTTTGATTACCCCGGTCGGAATTGAAAAGATCCCTCACATTCAGGCTGAGACTCAGGTTGCGGTTCATGAAAGTCTGGCGTACTCCCAGGTCAACGGTGTATTTAGCATTTTGTGTTCCCTGGGCAATCAACTGCGGTGAAGAATAATTGCCGGTAATCTGTCCGGAGAAAGTCTTGCTCAACATAAAGTTAGCCATGACATTAGCGCTCCAGGAAAAGTTGCTTTGGCCCGGAACAAAAACCCGTTGATCATATGGGCTAACAAAAGTGGCGGAATCCAGTTTACTGTAATATAAGTTTAAAGTAGACGTCAGGTTTAAGATCCTGAAAACCCGGTTCTTCGAAATAAGTTCCAGTCCGGTATTCTGGGAATTGGCAATGTTCAGATAGGTACTTTGCATAACCCCATCGTGCAGGAAACGCACATTCTGAATCACGTTATCCGTACTATGGTAATATACCGATGCCGAAAGAGTCTGTGCACCTAAGGTCTTAATATAGTTCAACTCCAACGACGAAGAGTACTGGGGAGCCAGGTTCGGGTTCCCGTAGGTGATATTCGTTGAATCGGAATAATTTTTAAATGGATTGATCTGTTGCCCACGCGGACGGTTTACACGGTTGCTGTAATTAAATTGCAACTCATCGTTGGCAGATAAACTATACGACAAATAAAAGCTCGGAAAAATATGGAATAACCCTTTTTGAGGGATTACCTGGACTGTATCTCTTTCTGTATTGCCTACTTTATACGTATTAGTCGATCCTTTCCGGAAGTATTCGGCACGCATTCCCAGTTGGAAATTCAGTTTGTCGAACCGGTTACCATACGTCAGATAGCCGGCATGGATTTGTTCGTTATAATTGAAATTATCATAATAAGTGGAGATATCAGTTGGAATTAACAACCCATTCGATGCTGTCGGATTATTTGTCCCTGATGTTGAACTCAATCTGTTGCTGACATCGCTTTGCCAACCGGCCTCCAGTTTGCTGGTTTCAGAGAGTTTATTGGTATAGTCGACTTTCGCTTCAAACTCCGTATTATTGCTGGTCGTATTTTGGTTTATGTTCGATTCCGCTTTGGTAATTAAATCGTTTTGATCATAGGTGCCATTCCCATCCCGTTTGTGGGCTGAGTACGAAACATTGGCATTAATGCCCGACCCTTTCTTGTCAAAATCATGATGGTAATCAAGATTCATATTCAGGCTTGGACGGTTACCGCTGCCGGTGTTATCCTGGGTGTAGTTTCTCAACAGATTGGCAGGATCGGTTGCCAAATCAGTTTGCCTGTTATGTATGAATGTATTTTGATTCCCGTCTCCGGCCATCCCAAATCCCGAAAGGCTCAACGTGTTTTTTGAATCCAGGTGATAATCAACCCCCGCACGCATAAACAATCCGGAGAAGGATGTTCCCATGGTATTAGTTTGGTTCAACAACGTTGTGTCTTTTCCCACAAAATTACGACGGTTTGTGGTGCCACCTCCCTGAAATGACATGGCCCGGTAGCCTAAGTTGACATAGGCATCCACTTTGTTGCTGCTATAATTTATGCTTGCCCCTAAATTTTTGCCAAGCTTACCATTGTCGGGTGATGTTAAACCGGCAGAAACACTTCCGTAATAACCGGCCTTATGGTTTTTCTTCATGACGATATTGATAATGCCGGCAGAACCTTCGGGGTTGTATTTTGCGGAAGGATTGGTCATGACTTCAATCGACTCAATGCTTTCAGCCGGTAATTGTTGCAGCACCTGAGCCCGGTTGTCGGCAGTGAGCCCGGAAGCCTTCCCGTTAATCCAGACTTCTACATTCCCATCTTTCCGCAGGGCTACATTTCCCTGGTCATCCACCGTAACGGATGGAATGTTTTTTAAAACATCAGTAGCCGACCCGCCGGCGGCAGCAATGTTCTGGTCAACATTAAACACTTTTTTATCCACATCAAAATGCATCTGGGCACTTTGTCCGACCACTTCCACCTCGCCTAATTTCTTGCTGTCGGCATCCATTTTAATAACCCCCAGGTTTACGTGCGAGCTGTTGACTTCAATAACCTTATTCACGGTGTTATACCCCACATAACTTATCCGTAAGTTGTACTTCCCGTTCTCAACGGTCGGAATAACAAATGAACCGTTTGTATCGGTTGAAACTAACGTAATGGGCTTTTTGGATCCTTGCTTGAACAAGGTTACGTTTACAAAATCGAGGGGAGTTTGGTCCCCGGCATCCACAATTGAGCCTTTAATACTCACAGCAGCCCAAAGTGGAAAAGCCAGAGAAAATAAGAGCAAAAACGAAAAAATCTTTTTCATACCTATAAAACTAAACAATGATTAAATTAAACCAGTTAACTGGTTGCTATTCTTTTGACAATTCAACTATTTCTATTGAATAAATTTGCCGGCCATCAATTCAACTCAGATAGAAATGATTAAATACAGGCCAAACAAAAAGTTTAGACTATTTAACGGCTGCATGGTTTAATCTATTGTTAAAACCAATCGTTAAATAATCTAAACTTGTTTTTGTCTCCGTGATGAAACGGGAATTAAAAGTTAGGGAGAAGGTATTTCCCGCGGGATTCAAGAATCTTATCAACGCGATTTACTTCCAGGAAAGTAGTCCCGAACCCTTCGCCAAAACTTCCGCTCAGGTAGCTGACATAATCATCCTGTTGGAGAATTCCTTTTTTGATAAACTCCTGCAAACCTGCCAGAAAGTATTGTTGTGTATTTACTTTCTCAGCCTGGTACATGGGGAAAACACCGTAGGAAAGTGCCAATTCACGGGTTGAACGTTCGTGGTAACAAATAGCCAGGATTGGATTGGTGCCACGGAAAGCCGATAAATGCCGGGCGGTTTTGCCACTGTAAGTGTCCGTAATAATAGCCTTTGTCCCGATTTTGGTACTGGCTTCATTGGCTGCATTGGCCAGAAACGAAGTAATATCGCTGGTACTCAAAGGGATTGGAATATCGTTTTCCGAAAGTTTTGTCTTTTCAGCTTCTTCCGCCACTTTTGCCATAGTACGGACTGCTTCGACCGGATATTTTCCGTAAGCCGTTTCCCCACTGAGCATTAATGCGTCGGTTCGATAATAAATAGCATTGGCAATATCGGTTATTTCAGCACGTGTCGGGCGTGGATTTTTAATCATGGTATGCAGCATTTGGGTTGCCACAATGACCGGTTTGCGTGCTACCACACATTTCCGTATTAACCGGCGTTGTATTCCCGGTATTTTTTCCTGCGCTACTTCAATACCCAGGTCGCCGCGGGCAATCATTACACCGTACGTATACTGAAGAATTTCATCGATATTATCAACGCCTTCCTGGTTTTCGATCTTGGAAATAATCTTAATCGGGCTGTTATGGGCGTCAAGGATGTTTTGAATGTCCAGTAAATCGTGTTTGTTTCTTACAAAGGAGTGGGCAATAAAATCGAGATTGTTTTCTATGGCAAAAAGGATATTCTTCCGGTCTTTTTCAGTCAGTGAAGGCAGGTTAATCCTTACCCCGGGTACATTGACGCTTTTGCGGCTTCCCAGGACGCCATCATTCAACACCTTGCAATATAAGCAATTTTCATCTTTCGATTCAACCTTCAAGTCTATTTCCCCATCATCGAAAAGGATGTCATCATCCACCTTTAAGTCGCGTACAAAGTTTGTATAATTTACGGCAATACATTCACGGGTGGACACCAGGTCCGGGTTACCGACAACTTTTACAATATCGCCCGTAGAAAGTTCGATTTCATCATTTTCGACCACAGTGGTACGTATCTCCGGACCTTTCGTGTCCATTAGGATGGCAATTTGGTTACTGACAGCACGAACATTGGTAATGATTTTTGTAAAGCCTTCAGGCCCCAGATGGGCTGAATTCATTCGAACAACATTCATTCCTTCGTCAAACAGAGCCTGGATAAATTCTACTTCACAACGCCTATCACTAATGGTTGCTACTATTTTGGTTGATTTAGACATAAAAAAAATATATTTATTATTAATTCACTCTAATTAAAATAATTAGAGTACGGATGGTAAGAAAACGTTTGAGATCTGTGAAAAGTTTATTCGAAATGTAATATTGCTTCAATCGCCAGCCGATAGGAGTCCAATCCAAAGCCGACGATACATCCTTTACAGGCTTCCGAAAGAAAAGAATGGTGACGATAATCTTCCCGTTGGAATACATTTGAGATATGAACTTCAACTACCGGCGCCGTAATGGAACGAATCGCATCAGCTAGGGCAATGGAAGTGTGCGTATAAGCACCTGCATTCAACAGGATGCCATCGAAGGTGAATCCGGTTTCGTGGAGTTTGTCAATAAGTGCTCCTTCTGTATTCGATTGGAAATAGTCCAGCTGTATTTCAGGAAACAGTTTTTTTACTTCCTGCAAATAGGTCTCGAAATCCTGATTGCCATATACTGTGGGCTCACGTTTCCCCAACAAGTTCAGGTTTGGCCCGTTGATAATCTGTATGCGTTTCATACCGATAGTTTTTTTGATTTGTAGATATTACGTATAGTGATAGATAGTATATAGATCGAAGGAATAAGACAAACCCCGTTTGCCAGGATCATAGGTACATTTGGAAGCAGGATCCCATATAAAAACCAACAAAAGATACCAAGAGTCATTATACTGTACATTCCAAGCGAAATGCTTTGGGTATCACCGGTTTTTATTACTTTCCGGGCTTGCGGAAACTGCGCTAAAGCAGTACATAAACCGGCGATGTATCCAATAATTACAATGTCAAATGTCATGTATCTAATTTTTTGCAAAAGTAGCAAAAAAATACGACTTGCACAAAACATGACGGAATGTGCTGATTGAATTCACCGGATTGTAATTTTTATAAAGCTATTTTCAATCAAAAAGTCTTTCATTCAGCAGAATGAACCTGATCTGGGATCTAGATCAGGACAACCCGTGAGCATAAACAATCCGAAGAAGGTTAGTATACTGAACAATTTTGATATATTTGCAGTTTCTGGCTTAAAATAACCCGATAATGGATTCGATTTTTCAATAACCGGATTACAAAGAAAAGGGTACACGGTGTATGTTCAGATCAGCCCCGCAATATTTGAAAACAGACGGGAAACTTTATTCGCTGAAAATAAGTAAAATAAGATTCGTTTCCGTTTATCCGATAATTCGCCTAAATAAGAAACTGGGCCGCAAAAAATAAAACCTAAACGACCCTGGTTCAGGAATGCTAAATTAATTCCGGCAAAAGCATGGAGTGTTTTGCGTTTGTTTTTTGATTCTGTTCATCCTGTTCATTGCAGTATAACGTATCTAACCCGCCTTCTGTTTTAGGGATAGAGTGGAATCGGAGAGACTTTCGATAAGGTTCAGTTAGGGTTTAGATAGGTATACCTAACCGAACCCTAACTGAACCCTAACTGAACCCTATCCGAACCCTATCTGAACTTCCTTTCGGCTACGAATGAATAGCGAGAAGAAATTAGTTGGGGGTGAGGACCGTGATAAAAGAAATGAAAAATTAATATCTCAACTCTGAACGATTTGTCCACTAAACTGTTATAAAAATACAAAAATGCATTTTTAATGGAAGAAGTAATCAAAAGAAGCAGCCGAAAAAATCCGGTTGAGAACCAGATCCTGGTGATATTCGGATCGAATGGTGATCTGGCTAAGCGTAAACTTTTGCCGGCAATTTTTCAATTGTATCTTGATGATTTATTACCCGAGCGTTTCGCCGTGATCGGCGCCGGGAGCCAGGAGAAGAGCGAGGACGTAAACCGGCTGGACATTGCCAATTCCATGCTTGAGTTTGCAAAAACCGGTGCTGAAGAAAATCCTGATAAATTGCAAAGTTTCCTGGAACATGTATATTACCAGCAAGTAAATAACCAATCGGAGGAAGATTTTGGTCTTTTAAAAACATATATTGAACATCTTTCAGCTACCCTGGATATTCCTAAAAATATCATTTACTATTTTTCAATTCCGCCGTTCCTGTATGAGACGGTGGCGGCCCATTTAATCAAATACGGATTGAATGCCGAAGAGGATGGCTGGAAACGGATTATCATAGAAAAACCGTTCGGGTATAGTTATGATACGGCGGTTGAGCTGGATAAAAACCTTCGAAGCGGCTTTAATGAAGATCAGATTTATCGTATCGACCATTACCTGGGAAAAGAAACAGTTCAAAACATCATGGTTACCCGTTTCTCGAATGGCTTTTTTGAACCGATCTGGAACCGGAAATATGTTGACCGGGTAGAAATTACGGCTTCCGAAAAAATTGGTGTCGGTACCCGGGGCGGGTATTATGATTCTTCCGGGACTATGCGTGATATGATACAAAATCACTTGCTGCAGGTCCTGGCGGTAGTTGCTATGGAGCCACCTTCAATATTCGATTCGGAGTCGATCCGGAACGAAAGTGTCAAGGTGCTTCAAGCTTTACGTCCGATTAAGCCATCGGAAATAAGTCAAAATGTGGTCCGTGGCCAATATATTGAGACCATGGTGGATGAGGCCATTCAAAAAGGATACCGGCAAGAAAAGGGCGTTGCGCCCAACTCAAGGACTGAAACTTTTATCGCTATGAAGGTTTTTGTCGACAACTGGCGGTGGGGGGATATTCCCTTTTATATCCGGACGGGGAAATGTTTACCCGATCATGTTACCGAAGTGGTTATTCACCTGAAACCGGCTCCGCATCAACTGTTTAAACAACGATGCGTCGCCCAGTCGACCAATATGATTATTCTCCGGATAAGCCCCGATGCCGGAGTAGCCATTGATTTTGGCATGAAAATTCCGGGGGCCGGATATAAAGTGCAAAATGTTAACATGGCATTTCATTATTCCGATTTAGCGGAGAACAAAATATCCGAAGCTTACGAACGTTTATTGTTGGATTGCATGATTGGTGATTCCACGCTTTATGCCCGTATTGATGCGGTTAAGGCCAGTTGGAAGTTTGTCGACCCCATTCTCCAGGAATGGAAGAAAAACCCCGACATTCCACTTTATTTCTACGAATGCAATACATGGGGTCCCAAAGAGGCCAACGCGCTTTTCGGGAATAAAGAATTAAAATGGCGTGCCCCGTTTAAGAAATTTAAGACCGATTGATAACGTAGTTTTTAGCTTTCCCGGCGGCTGGAACCTTGGAAAAGTCTATCAAATAATTAAATTGCATGAATTCAAATCTTCATATTTACGATACCCCGCAGGATACAGCCCGGGCAGTGGCTGAATTGATACGGGTAAAAGCTAAGGAGAAAAACAAACAATCCCTTCCGCTCAATATGGCTTTGTCGGGAGGAAATACGCCTAAATTGTTGTTCAATTTGTTAGCGAATGAATATGTTGATACCATTCCCTGGCACTTTGTCCGGCTCTTTTGGGTGGATGAACGGTGTGTACCGCCAACGCATGTTCAAAGCAATTACGGGATGACTTATGAGAATTTGTTGAAAAGTGTTCCTATTCACGATTCAAATGTTTTTCCCATTCAGGGAGAAATAGACCCGAATAAAGAGGCAAAACGGTATCAGAATACGCTCGAAACGCAACTGCCCTTATATGACGGTTTCCCTAAATTTGATTTGATTTTACTGGGTATGGGGGATGATGGCCATACCGCTTCTATTTTCCCAACGGATTTAAGTCTGCTTTATTCCGATCAATTTGTTGCCGTATCCAGCCACCCTGTTTCCGACCAGAAACGGATAACCCTGACGGGGCAGGTAATAAATCGGGCCGATGAAGTGGTTTTTCTGGTGACGGGGGGGTCAAAAGCCAATGTACTCAAACAAATCATTCGCAAAGAAGAAGACTTTGCAAGCTATCCGGCAACCTACATTCATGCCCTATCAGGACCTGCTCACTTCTACCTGGACCAAGAAGCGGCTGGAAAACTTTAAAAATATCCCCGGTTATTTTCTCCGACAAAGATTTTTTATTAATTTTGAGGTCTGAATTTAAGGGCCTTTTTTTATCTGCAACCATCAATTCTAACTTTATCTTCATGAGAATAAGTCTGTTCGGTTTTATGGGGATGTTTGCCTTCTTGTTTTCCCTTCCCAGTTTTGCTCAAGAAACTGAAAAATCACAAACGAAGTTTTTTTTCTTTACAAAACAGGATGCCTCGAACTGGGTTTATGTATTGAAAGATAAAAACGTTGATCCGTCCGATGTATTCAGAATGAGAGATGGAACTTTACAGATAACCGGCGTTTCAACCGGTTATTTACGAACGAGGAAAAGTTATTCAAATTATGAGTTGAGTACCGAATGGCGTTGGACGGAAACACTTGCAAATAGTGGAGTCTTGGTACACATTCAACCGAATGATGTTGTTTGGCCGGTTTGTTATCAGGTGCAACAAAAAGCCGGGGATGCCGGGGATATTATTTGCATGAACGGCTTATGGGCGAAGGAATGTACCGATTCGGTCAAGTTTACGGTAAAAAAGATGCAATCCTCCAACGAAAAACCTCTTGGTGAATGGAATTCCATGAAGGTAATTTGTAACGGAAAAACGCTGAAAGTATTTATAAACGGGATCCTACAAAATAATATAACAGGACTTACTGCTTCCAGCGGATTTATAGGTTTCCAGAATGAAGGTAAACCAATAGAATTCAGAAAATTGTTAATAACCTTATCTGCTAGATATAAAAAGCTATAGATATGAAGAACTCAAAATATAAAACTTTATTTGTACTTTTCGGGCTAATATTCTCACTATTTGTGTTTTCACAAGAAAATTTTATTCCGGGTTACATAATACAACAGAATGGTGATACCGTTAAAGGGTTAATTAATTACCTGAATTGGGAGAAAAATCCTAATCAAATAAGTTTTAAAGAAACAAAATCTTCCAATATTAAAGAATATAAACCTCTCGAAATAATTGCATTCTCGGTACTTGATGAAACCTATAAAAGTGCCATTGTTAAAGTGGATCAAAGCAATATTAAGTATGGAATAAGTTCAGATCCCGAATTCGAATTCAGAACAGATACAGCATTTGTTTTGACTATTATTCAAGGCTCTAAGAGTCTCTATTATTATTGCGACAGAAATAGACAGCATAATTTTTATATATACAATAATTCTAACTATGAATTATTGGAATTTAAGGAGTTTAATAGAATCCACGAAGGTCATCTTTTTCATGAAATGAATAATCGTTATATTGGTCAATTAATATTATATTTTCAAGACTGCCATATTAAAGAATCGAAATTTCAAAACATTTCATATACTCTGGAAAGTATAGAAAAACTTTTCAAATATTATTACAGTCAAATGAAACCGGAAGTAGTGAGTGTTAAAAAAAAGGAAAAAACCAAGGTTGAAGTTGGAGTTATTGGAGGAATATGTATGACTGGTATTGTTTTTACCAGTGCCAGTGAATTGTCAGCTTTTGATTATATAACAAAAGTGAAATTTGATAAAGATCTTAGCCTAACTGGAGGTGTCTTCCTAAATATCGTTCTTCCTCGTAATAAGGGCAAATGGTCATTGTATAACGAGCTATTATATAATTCCTATTCGTTTGATGGATTTTATAGTGATTTCAATAACAGCAATTATTATCAAAATAAAACATATAAACTTGGATATTACTATCTTAAAATGAACAATATGATTCGTTTTAAGTTCCCGGTTGGGAAATTTCAAGGCTTTGCAAATGCCGGATTTTCTAATGGTTTTGTATTTAAAGAGGTAAACAGGGATATCGTTGAAACAAAGTTTTATTCCGATCATACTATCGTTGAAAATAAAGTTTTGGAAGAAACAAGAAAACATGAACAAGGTCTCCTTTTCGGTTTCGGATTAATCCACAAAAGGATTTCAGCAGAGATAAGATATGAAGCTGGAACCGGTATTTCGGAATACACCTATCTGGGCTGTGTGACAAACAGATACAACTTAATACTTGGATATCGGTTTTAATCTACTACAGCATGACTTTTAAAGGAGCTATTTTTGATTTTAACGGAACGCTTTTCTGGGATACTGCCTTTCATGACCGGGCGTTTGATATTTTTCTTGAGAAACATGGCATTTCTCTCTCGGATGCAGAGAAGCGTGTAAAGATTCACGGAAAAGCTAATCCGGATATCATGCGTAGTATTTTTGGAGGCCAGATAACAGATCAAGAGATAGAGGATTTTACTCAGGATAAGGAACTCATTTATCGTCAGCTTTGTGCCAACGAATTAAAATTAGCTCCCGGGGCTGAAGAATTGTTTGATTATATGCAAGCCCAAGAGATCCCATTTACCATTGCAACTTCGGCAGGCATCGAAAATGTTGGTTTTTACTTTGAAAACATGAATCTGAACCGTTGGTTCAGCCTGGATAAAACAGTTTACAACAATGGAACATTTCGTGGAAAACCGCAACCGGATATATTTCTGGAAGCTGCCCGCAAACTGGATTTGCATCCAACTGAAACGGTTATATTTGAAGATTCTGTAGCCGGGATTATCGCTGCACAAAGAGCCGGAGCCGGCAAAATCTATATCGTCAACTCGTATGGCGAAAATTATAAACGCTTCCCCTATGAGATTATTACAAATTTCAACAGCGTCGACAGGAGCTTGTTTGATTAGTATTTCGTTGTGATATTCCCTAAACAACCAACCTGAAGGAAGTCCACTTCATCAGCTTGTGCTGCGGACTCAATCAGTTAAGCATTCCCCGTCCTACAGGCATTGAGATAATTTTTAACCGTAAGACAGTGGCTGAAGGTGAGCCGGATGTGTAACAAACGAGTGGACAATTTAAGACATAATTCCGGTTAACCGGATACCGGTTGCCGAGCACCGGAACAAATACGAATTAGCGGGAATATACGGCCTTATATTATTCGCGGTACATATTCCATTTTCAAATTGATTTTTCGTATCTTTGTCGTCCTAAAATCATTTCAAATAAAGTCTTTATGGGAAGTTTTGGAAAATGGATAGGAGGTGGCCTGGGCTGGGCACTGGGTGGTCCTATCGGTGCACTGATCGGCTTTACATTGGGATCAATGTTCGATGGCACGCAAATCTCAGCTACAACTACTACATTAGGTCCGCATCGCACGACGGAAGGTGATTTCAAAATGAGCTTGCTGGTACTGATGGCCTGTATCATGAAAGCGGATGGGCACGTGGATAAATCGGAACTGGCTGTTGTAAAACGATTTTTAGTGGCCAACTTTGGAGAGCAGGGAGCTTTGGATGCACTGCAAATTCTCAAGAACCTGTTGGAACAAGATATCGACGAAAGGGAAGTCGCCATGCAGATCAGCCAAAACCTGAATTATTCTTCCAAGTTGGAATTACTCCATTTGCTTTTTAGCATTGCGAATGCCGATGGGGAAGTCGATGCTTCGGAGTTGATTACCATTCAACGAATTGCTAATATATTCAACATTGACAGGCTTGATTTTGAATCGGTGAAAGCACCTTATATGAAACAGGTCGACCGTGACTGGGCTTTCAAATCGCTGGAAATAGAACCTACAGCCAGCAATGAGGAAATCAAAAAAGCTTACAGGACCATGGCGAAGAAATATCACCCGGATAAAGTGAATGATCTGGGGGAAGACGTCAAGAAATCGGCTACAGAGAAATTCCGGTCGGTGAATGAAGCTTATGAAAGTTTAAAGAAACAACGCGGATTTGCGTAAATTAGGAATGAGAGGTGAGGAATGAGGAGTGAGAGGCGAAGAATACATTTGCAAAATTCAATAAACTTACCTTTTGTTGGTAAATAATAAAATATCAATTTTAAATTAAATGATGGAAAATAAATTAACTCTATACAATACCCTTCACCGGAAGAAAGAATTATTTATCCCGATTCACTCACCTCATGTGGGCATGTATGTTTGCGGCCCGACCGTTTACGGAGATGCTCATTTAGGACATGCCCGTCCGGCCATAACGTTCGATATCTTGTTTCGTTACCTCCAGCATTTAGGATATAAAGTCCGTTATGTCCGGAATATCACGGATGTGGGGCATTTGGAAAATGATGCAGACAGCGGTGAAGATAAAATAGCCAAGAAAGCCCGGTTGGACGAGCTGGAACCCATGGAAGTGGTACAGTATTATACAAACCGCTACCACAAAGCCATGGAAGCGTTGAATGTCTTACCACCCAGCATTGAACCTCATGCCTCCGGCCATATTATGGAACAGATTGATTTTGTCCAGAAAATACTGAATGCCGGTTTTGCGTACGAAAGTGAAGGATCTGTCTATTTTGATGTAGAGAAATATAACAAGAAATACCAATACGGAAAACTCTCCGGTCGGAATATTGATGATATGCTGGAATCTACCCGTGATCTGGATGGACAGAGCGAAAAACGTCGGAGTGTGGATTTTGCCTTGTGGAAAAAGGCTGCGCCCGAACATATCATGCGTTGGAAAGCTCCCTGGAGTGAAGGCTTCCCGGGTTGGCACATGGAATGTTCGGCCATGGGAACCAAATACCTGGGCGAAGAATTTGATATCCACGGAGGAGGAATGGATTTGATGTTTCCCCACCATGAATGCGAGATTGCACAATCTACGGCTGCCTTGGGAAAGGAAACCGTGAAATACTGGATGCATAACAACATGATTACCATCAACGGGCAGAAGATGGGAAAATCGTTGGGTAATTTCATTAACCTGGAAGAGTTCTTTACCGGAACTCACCCGTTACTGACACAACCTTTTAGTCCCATGACGGTGCGGTTTTTCATCCTGCAGGCTCATTACCGTAGCACGGTAGATTTTAGTAGTGAAGCGTTGCAGGCTTCGGAAAAAGGATTGAGCCGCTTGATGGAAGGATATGCACGGTTACAAAAACTTACACCATCGGCAACTTCATCGGTGGAAACAGCCGGTCTTCGTGCCAAATGCGAAGAAGCAATGCTTGATGATCTGAATACCCCGATTGTGATTTCACATCTGTTTGAGGCACTAAAAGCGATAAACCTTGTTTCTGATGGTAAAGAAACTTTCTCGGAAGTTGATCTAGTTGAACTGAATGATGTATTCAAACTTATGGTTGAAGAGATTCTTGGTTTAGTAGTGGAAACCGAAACGTCTGCCGGAAATGAGGCTTACAAGAAAGCTATTGATTTATTGCTGAATATGCGCCTGGAAGCTAAAAAGAACAAAGACTGGGCAACCAGTGACAAAATACGCAATGAACTGACTGCTCTTGGGTTTGAGATAAAAGATACAAAAGACGGATTTGAGTGGAGAATCTAAGACTCCTAACCTCTAAAGGGGGATAAGAAGGTTTGATCGGAAGATAAATGTTTATAGTTGATTATTCTGTTTAAATAAGTTGAAAGCCAATAAATAAAGGAGCTTAATGATTGACGATATTATATATTTATTTGTTGTAACGGATTAAAATACAAACAAATATGTTACATACAAGGTTGTTACATACAAGGTTGTTACATTCAAGGTTATTAGTAATAAATCAAGATCTGATAAAATGGCAGGCCAGGGAGAAATAATTCTTTATCAATCGGAAGACTCTACTAAGCTTGAAGTGAGGATTGAAGATGAAACTGTTTGGCTGACCCAAGCGCAAATGGTGGATTTGTTTCATACGACTAAACAGAATGTTAGTTTACACATAAATAACATTTTCAAAGAGAATGAATTGACAAAAGATTCAACTGTCAAGGAATACTTGACAGTTCGGCAAGAAGGTGCTCGTGTTATCAAAAGAAAGGTTGAGTTTTTTAATCTTGATGTCATAATTTCAGTTGGATACAGGGTAAAATCGTTACGTGGCACTCAATTCCGGATTTGGGCGAACCAGGTTTTGAAGGAATACCTGATGAAAGGTTATGTGTTGAATCATCGGGTAGACCGGATTGAAAAGAAAATACTGGAACATGACCAGAAATTTGATTTGTTGATAAAGACATCCTTGCCACCTCATGAAGGAATCTTTTATGATGGGCAAATCTTTGATGCGTATAAATTTGCAGCTGATTTGGTGAAATCGGCAAAGAAATCAATTGTGCTGATCGATAATTATGTGGATGAAAGTGTGTTGCTGTCTAAACGAACAAAAGGAGTGATGGCAACGATCTATACAGCCAGGGTGCCGGATCAACTTCAACTTGACTTGGATAAATTCAATAGACAGTATGACCCGATTGAGATAAAGACATTTACAAAATCGCATGACCGCTTTTTAATTATTGATCGGGAAACGGTATATCATATAGGGGCTTCATTGAAAGACCTGGCAAAAAAATGGTTTGCATTCTCCAAGATTGGGCTTGATGCAAATGACATGATAAAGAAAATAGAAAACTAAAAATAATTAGACTAAAATAAACAATGGAAACTACGAGACAACAAAAAATATCGCGGATGTTGCAGAAAGAATTGGGGGAAATCTTTTTGTTGTATGCACGTGAAATACAAGGAACTTTGATTACGGTCACTTCGGTGCGCATAAGCCCTGATTTGGGAATTGCCCGCACGCATCTAAGCATATTCCCAAGTGATAAAGCAACGAGTGTTTTAGCCAGGGTGCAGGAAGATACCCGTGCCATCCGGTACGATTTAGGAAAGCGGGTTCGCCATCAATTGAGGATAGTGCCCGAATTGTTCTTTCACATCGACGATTCACTTGATTATCTTGAAAATATTGACAATTTACTCCGGAGTGATCCTCCGGGACCGGCAACTGAAGAAATAGAATAGTTTGAGGAAAATGAATAAGCGGCAAAATACATCAACCCCCTTTCGTGGTTTATCCTTCTCATTTCGTATAGCCAAACGATACCTCTTCTCTAAGAAATCGCATAATGCCATTAATATCATTTCGGGCATTTCGGCGGCAGGAGTTGGTGTGGGCACAATGGCCCTGGTGTGCGTTTTATCCGTATTCAACGGGTTCGAAGTGCTTATATCGGATATGTTTTCTTCGTTTGATCCGGATTTGAAAATCACGTTGACACATGGCAAAACATTTGATGTTAACTCGGCAGAGTTCAATACTGTCCGAAAAATGAAGTCGGTTGCGTGTTTTACCGAAGTGGTGGAGGAGAATGCCCTGTTACGTTTCAAAAACAAGCAGATGCCTGCTACGATTAAAGGGGTCAGCGATGATTTTGAAAAGATGACACACATCGACAGCATTATGTATGATGGTAATTTCATTCTAAATGATGGAGCTTTTGAACGGGCGGTTCCGGGTGTCGGGGTAGCCAGTACACTGGGACTTGGGGCGCATTTTATCGATCCGTTATATATTTATGCTCCGAAACGAACTTCCAAAATCAATCTGTTACGCCCGGAAAATAGTTTCAATCAGATAGGTACTTTTGTGTCCGGGATATTTTCCGTAAAGCAGTTGCAATACGACGACCATTATGTACTTGTGTCCATAGGCCTGGCCCGTGATTTGTTTGAATATGACAAGAAAACAGTTTCATCTGTAGAGCTTAAACTGGCTCAGGCTGCTGATCAGGAACAAGTGCAAAAACAAATTAAATCGCTGCTAGGGGATCGATACCAGGTAAAAAACCGTTACGAACAGCAGGAGAGCTTCTTTAAAATCATGAAAATAGAGAAATGGATTACCTATCTTATACTCTGTTTTATCCTGTTGATTGCGAGTTTTAATATCATAGGATCCCTGTCGATGCTGATCATTGAAAAACAAACAGATATTGAGACGTTGCGGAATCTTGGGGCTGATAATCAGTTGATCAAGCGCATTTTTCTGTTGGAAGGCTGGATGATCTCAGCAGTGGGAGCAATATCCGGTATTATTCTGGGTGCCTTATTGTGTTTGCTACAACAGCATTTCGGAATACTGAAACTTGGCAGCGGATATGTAGTGGATGCGTATCCGGTATTGACCAAAGTGACGGATTTATTGCTGGTATTTGTAACGGTATTGGTGATGGGATTACTGGCTGCTTATTATCCGGTTCGCTATATTCGTTCGCAGGGAAATTTATCGGAGTAAATTATGCAGCATTGCCAATGGATAAAAAACATAATAGCCGGAATTTCGTTATTGAAAAATAACCCAATAATTCCGGGGAACAAAAACAGGTACTAAATGAAAAAACTCAACTTGCTGGTATTCCTATTCGCCGCTTTCCTGGCTTCGTGCAATAACGGCCAGGTACATCCGTCCCTGGTGTACGAAAAGAATCCTCAATATACCTGGGGCTATGCCGAGTTTTTTGGCGATTATTATGCCAATTATGGTAATAAGAATAATGTTTTATCCCTTTCTCTTTATACAGATTCAATGAAACTGAATTCGTTAGGGAATTTGACAGGTCTGGGGCAATATCTATTCCTGGAAGATGTGTTTCAGGCACCGGCCGATACAATGCTACAGCCGGGTGTTTATATAGTCAACAACTCCGGACTGCCATTTACCATTGCCCCGGGGAAGAATGATACGGTGGACAGTGAGGTTTATCCCATTGGTGCTTATATTTCGTATTATGAAGTAAATTCGGCTAATTCAACGATGAAACTGATCTCCCGGGGATCTTTTACAGTTAGTTATTCGGGAAATACGTACAGCATTAATTGTAATTTTAAGACCTCTGACAGCCTGGACCTCAAAGGAAGTTTCAGTGCACCATTGCCGCATATCGATCAGTCAATTGCCACCGTAAAGTCGGGGGCGCGAAAGAAACTTGTTTATACAAGGAGGTAGTTTGCTGCTTTCCGGCGAAGAAAGCAGATAGGAAAATTAGTAAAATGATACCGAATAAAAAATCAAGATAATGTACGATTTAATGATAATAGGAGGTGGTCCCGCCGGGTATGTGGCTGCAGAACGTGCAGGTCATAAGGGACTTTCAGTGATATTGTTTGAAAAGAAAAGCATAGGAGGCGTTTGTTTGAATGAAGGATGTATTCCAACCAAAACCATGCTTTACAGTGCCAAAGTGTACGAGAACGCCTTGCATGGCGATAAATACGGTATCTACGGCGAAAATATCCGTTTCGATTACGGTAAAATTGTAGCCCGTAAAAATAAGATAGTTCGCAAACTGGTGGCCGGGGTAAATACCAAAATGAAGTTGAACCGGGTAACTGTGGTTAACGGCGAAGCGGTGATCCGGCAACAATCTTCAACGGGCATTGAAGTGATGTGTAACGGGGAATCGTATCAGGCTGCCAATTTATTGATCTGTACGGGTTCAGAAGCTTCTGTACCTCCAATTCCAGGATTAGAGCAGGTGGGAGATATTATCCTGACCAACCGGGAGATACTGGAATTGAAAGAACTGCCCGCTTCGTTGGTTATTATCGGGGGAGGCGTTATCGGAATGGAATTTGCCAGCTTTTATAACAGCCTGGGGACGAAAGTGACTGTAATAGAGATGCTCCCTGAAATCCTGGGAGGACTTGATACTGAAATCTCGGCCATGCTTCGCGAAACTTATGCCAAGAAAGGAATCGAATTCCACCTGCAGGCGAAAGTTGTAAAAGTAGAAGGAAACAATGTACTGTTTGAGAAAGACGGTGAAACAAAATCTGTAACGGGAGAAAAAATACTTGTCAGTGTTGGACGCCGAGCTGTTACAAAAGGGTTTGGACTGGAAAATCTACAGGTTGAATTAAACCGTGGCGGTATCAAGGTGGATGAAATGATGAGAACCAATGTGCCGCATGTTTTTGCGGCCGGCGATGTGACCGGTTTCTCATTACTGGCGCATACCGCCATGCGGGAAGGGGAGGTCGTTGTAAATAACCTGACCGGGCGGGAAGACCGTATGCGGTACAATGCCATACCGGGTGTTGTGTACACCAATCCCGAAGTTGCCGGAGTAGGCGAAACGGAAGAATCGGCCCAAGCGAAGGGAATAACCTATAAGGTGGCCAAATTGCCAATGGCTTTTGCAGGCCGCTTTGTTGCAGAAAATGAAGGAGGTAATGGCCTTTGCAAAGTGTTGGTTGGCGAACAGTTTGGTGAAGTGATTGGCGTTCATATGTTGGGAAATCCTTGTAGTGAAATAATTTACGGCGCTTGCCTGGCCATTGAACAAGAGATGACCCTGAAGGAAATGGAAGAAGTGGTATTTCCTCATCCAACGGTGAGTGAGATCTTTAAGGAAACAATTTTTGATTTTTAAAATCATAGGAAATCAGGGAAATAGAACCGGTGACGGGCAAGAATTGGTTCTTGAGCAATATTTTTCTATCAAAAGATTTCGAAAATTAAAAAAATAACGTATCTTTGCAGCCGCTTTGAGAGAAAAGCCGGCTTGGATTCGAGAATCAAGGCTGACGATATTTAATGCGAAAATAGCTCAGTTGGTAGAGCACGACCTTGCCAAGGTCGGGGTCGCGGGTTCGAGTCCCGTTTTTCGCTCTTTTTATGCTGAGTATCAGGCCCGGATGGTGGAATGGTAGACACGAAGGACTTAAAATCCTTTGGCTTCACGGCTGTGCGGGTTCAAGTCCCGCTTCGGGTACGTTTGAACCTCGATAATGCGCTATAAAACAGCACGTTGTCGAGGTTTTTTATTTTATGAGTAACAAAATAGTAACAATGTTCGACAAAAGAAGTGCAAAAAGGCTTTTTATTGTCAAATGTGTTTCGTTGCTATTGAGCACAAAAAAACCGCTCCAAAATTTATTGAAACGGTTTAATTTATGAAATTTACTTTTGTTCTTCTTTAGAATTTATAATGTTTAATTCTGCTGCCGTTACTTCTTTTTTCAATACATAGTGATAAACATTATTTGAATAAGTACCCGATCCGGCTGAAACAACAAAAGCCTGAACAAATTCCCAGCCTTTTGAACCCATCGAATTCATTGCATCAATCATTGAATTAAATTTAATTGGTTTACCCTCTGCATCGAGCAACACATTTGATTGAAAGAAACTTTTCTTTTGTCCAAAATCTATTGAAACAGTAACTTTTGTACCTAATAAGTTTCCTGTTCCTACAAGTTCACAAAAAGCATAAGATTTGTGATTTACTTCTTGAGAAAACATACTCAATGAAATCATTGAGAAAACTACAAAGAAAAATAAACCTTTTTTCATAACATTTGATTTTTTTAAATTTGTAATTTACAAAGTATTAATAATATTAAAAGAGCATCGTATTAAATCAAATAAAACTGCTAAAAATTTAAATACAGCGGGTTTTTCTGTGAGTGCTTTAATAGCTTTTTGAAATGATACGTTGAGGCATCAATTCGATGTTAAGATACACTATTTTTTCGTTACGTGCAGTGTGACATCAATGTTATTACTTGTTGCACCATAATCATAATCATAATCCAATTCAACTATTAAATCTGAATTTTCCCATACCCAATATTGAGAAAATACACCACCCAACTGTTCCAACTCTTGAGTTTTAGTTGGCAAAATACCAATTTCTTTATCAACTATATTTTTCAACGTCTCGTTTTTTGCTAAACTAACAGACTTCCATTTATAATGGGTTTCCTTTACATTCTTCTCTACTAAAACTGTCGGTTTTACCTTGATTTCACTTGTAAATAAAGATACTACCTTATCGCTCTTTGATATACAAGAAAAGAATAAAAAAGCAACCAATACGATAAAAAATAATTTTGTTTTCATAATAATTTATTTTAAAGATTGATAATTCATTAGCAAAGTAATACAACTATTTGACAACCTTTGATACAGATAAAAAATGCGTGGGTCATCACATTACCGGAACAAAGGTACGACCAGTACCCGACCCCCAATAAGTAACGCCCACGCAAACCGTGAGCATTTTCCTTATTGTTTTTGGGGGTAATAAAATTGGTCGTTTTTTGTTCCCGAAACAATAGCAAAACGCTATATAATATTTTAAAAGACAATAATTTGAATTATTGTACTGCAAAAATACAAAAAGATTTTAATTTGTAACTTATTTTCTTAATATATCGAACGAACATTTTTTTTGTCAATTGACTGAATGACCCCTAATAGCACCTTAGCGGTTTTTTAATCAAATGCGTATGTGTACGCAAATTTGCGTATAAAATTATAAAATCGTTTAATCTGTATACGATACAATAATTTTAATAAAAGCTCCAAAAATAAGACCTAATCAGCCCAATCCAAAACGCTGCAATATCTTTAATGAAATAGCATCAAGCCGTGTAACTTTCAAATCCAGTGCATCGACTTTTAAACTGTGTTTTGTTCGTTTGCCTTTAAAAGTAGTTTGTTGTCGTTTCTTCGATTGAATAAGTCTATCATACTTCGCCTCTGCTTCTCGGTATTGGTCGAAAGGCAAATAATTTTTTGATGATAATTGAGTGGTGTAATACAAACGGTTTTTATACGCCTCTTTCGCTTTGAAGTACTGGCTGCCATACGCTCTGTATAATATTCTACATCGTTTATTTGAAATGGGACACCGAAAATATAAAACACTGCCTTTGCCTAAATTCGAGGGCTTATATTCAATAAATACTTTGTAATCCATTTCGGTTTTCTCGCCTGTTCTGTTTGTAATTGTGTAAGATAATCGCAAATAGGTTTCGTTCGGCTTATGTACTGTTTCAACGCCAATACTACTGCTATCAGTCCAACTCAATTGCTGGGTGTGGCTGCCGTATTGTTCGCTAAAGCAACTAAAATACCCTCGTTTAATCAAATAACTCATTTCTATTCTTTGAGCTGTCTCTACTGTGGTTGCGCCCGTACTGTATCGTCCCATGTTGTTTCTTTTTAAATAAAACCTAATTCCTTAGCACTTATCACTGTTTTTAAAGATTGTAATCTATTCAAATAAGGCAAATACAATGTTCGCCCGTTGTTTGCTTTTACTGTGGAAAGGTGGCTTTCAATGAAAAGAGGCACGTTTGTAATTACACAACATTCGTTTAATCTCACGGGTTGGGCTGTCATCTCAACCGCTGCAAAGTACGCTTCAAGTTCGGAAATTTCAATGTTCCAATTTTGTTTTGGTTGCGGTCTGTAATCACGTTCAGAAATTGAGGGGGCACAAAAAAAATGTTTTGTTTCGTCTTCACGTTTTTCACTCGGTGGCTCTTTTACAATATCAAAAGGGCAAACAATATTTTTGTTTTCGTCTTCACTCCCTCGCGCGCGCGTACTGTTTCGGTTTTGCTTGGTGTGGTTCAACTTCACGTTTTTCACTATCACGAAATAAACGCCAATCCTGACAAATCAAATAGTCTGCAATATCGCACCCGTTCAACCGTTCGGCTTCACTGGCTTTGCTTTCCAATAAATCGGATATTGTAAACCGTGCCCCTTTTATAGTGTTCAATTCTTTAAGTTTTGAGTTCCACAAATCAAACGCTTTGCCATCTTGGGAAAGGTCGGGAAATAAAACCACGTCCCGCCCCTGTAATGCTTGGCACTTGGCAACGTTTAAGCTGCTTAGGTTGTACACTGCAAGCCACAAAAATCGCTCGGCAACGTTGGGCAATCCAAAATATAAAGTACCATAAATTGCACTCTTTGGGGCTTCAACCAATGCAATCGGATTGAGCGGGTATTTACTCAAAAGGTGTTCGCCAAATAAACAACTTACTTTCAAATCATTCAACTCATACGCTAGCAACCAATCGGGTAAACGGTTGCCCCGCTTTGAGTATTGATATTTTAAAATGCCATGCAAAAAACTGGTTTTGGTGGTGTGGTTCGCCTTATCAAATTGTTTCACTTGTATTGCACGGATATTGTTTTTTATGTCAATGTAAGGCAATGCAACCGCCCCGCCAAAAGTGGCAGCCGTGCCCAAATAGTATTGAGCAATTACGGCTTCAATATCGCACTCGTCAAACGGAAAGGCAACCCGCTGCAATAGGTTTTGTATAAATACGTTTTTATCGTAATCGGTCAACGTGTCCGCCAATACTTCAACGGGTATTGGTGTCAAAGGTTGCGGTTTTGGCTTGAGTGCAAATACCTTGTAAGAATTAAACGCCTGGTCTTTTTCAAACTTTGGGTAATTACTATACCCGCATTTTATTGTACGGTCGCATCGTCCGTACTGTGGTGGGCAACACTCGCCCGTTAAGCTGTCAACGTATCGGACAAATGTTTTTTTACCACATTCGGGGCAATTGCTTTTTGAGCTGCCTTTTTGTAGGCTGTATTTATATTGCTTTTCCATATTAAAACGGCTCTTGTAAATCGGTTGTGTCGTAAATTGCACCCTTAACCAAATAGATAAAATTGCCATCTCGGTCTTGGTCAAATACAAACTTCATACGCTCTAATCGCTTTTTGAAGTTCTTTTTGTTTACGGGTCGAAATCCGTCTTCAATACAAAAACTCTTATACTCATTAAAAATGTCTTTTAATAATGTACGGCTTGTTGAGGTGGCAATATAGCCACTATCTACAATAAACTGATTCACACTATCGCTTTCAAGTTCGTATTGTTTACGGGCTTCGTTTACGGCTGTACATTCCGAAAAATTTCTTTGTTTGAGCAATCTTTCAAGTCCGCTCAAAACCCAATTAAAAACGCCTGAAAGTTCGGTTGCAATTATCTTATTGCTTAGCTCTTTGTCTTGTTCGTTTTCGGGTATTGTTTGGTCAAAATTGATAATCAAAAACCGCCTGAAGTAAGCGTTTGTTTGCTCGGTATTTTTTGGCAATTCGTTACAATTGAAAATAAACTTTGCATAATCTTTAATCGTAAAAGGGTCGCAATAAAGTAAACGTGCCTCAATCGGTTCGCCTGAAAATAGGGTTTTGAGTTTATTGTTATCGTCCCCGTTTCGGATATTGCTTTTTAATTCACTCACATAGTTCAAAAGTTTATCGGCAATCTTAGCCCGTGTTTGTCCTTTGTCATCTAATAGGCTTTCAAGTCCGAAATTACTCACATTCTCTTCGCCCAATAAAGCACAAACAATATCAAAAAATACGCTTTTGCCATTTGCCCCCGTGCCATACAACAAAAGGGCTTTTTCAATTTTCAAAATGCTGGTAGGCACAAACACAAAACTCAAAAATTCTGCTAATACATTTTGTCTTTCAATATCGGGCAATACCCTATTTAAAAACGTATTGTATTGGGGTGCTGTGGCGTTCGGTTCGTATGCAAAGGGCAATTGATATGTAAGGAAATCGGCACGGTCAAACGCTCTCAATTTATTGCCTTTCGGGGAAATCTCAAACGTGCCATTTTTTAAGTTTATCAATACAATGCCTTTCACGGGTTCGGGCTTTGGCAAATAGCTGGCTGATAAAAATTGTTTAAACATTTTATCTCTAAACTCAACCCATCGGCTGTCATATTTTGCAACCCCCATTCTCTCGGCTGCATTACCCAAAAAGTTTTGAAATATATCTTTGTCAATGTTCGCCCAATAAGCTCCATTATACAAATAAATGAAGTTTGCATTTTTACAAATACCCCATTTTTTTTGCTCGGCAACTCTCAAAACATTTTCAATACTTTCAATAATGTAGTGCTTTTGGTTCAACTTAAACGCTTTGAGCTGCTTTTCTATTTCTTTGAGTTCGCTTTCAATTTCCGTGTTTTTGTTATAACTACCATCGGGGTTTGTGAGCTTTTTTTGCAACTCCACAAATTTTGCTCTTAGCTTTTCAGTTTGTGGAAATACTGACTTTTCAAAGTCATAAGGTTTAAAACATTCAAGTAACTCGGTCAAAATTGCCCCGTGTTCGGTCGGTTCTACTTTGCTGGTCAACCCTGAAACGTGCTTTTTTAGTTCCGTTGTGGTCAATGTGTCAAATTTAGGCTTCAATACTTTGATAGTTTGCACATTATCATTATCTTTGCTTAGCATTTCGGGGGTGGTGGCTGTGGTGGCTGTCGCCTCTTTTTCGTTTTCCATCGTTAAGCCCTTTTATGTTTACCCGTTACAACGTACGTGCTGGCTGCCTCTTCAATTTCGGATTGAGGTTTTACCCGTACGCTCAAAAGATAGGTTTCAAGCTCTTCACGGTCAAAAAATATCATTTTTCCGTTTGGTTTATAGTGAGGCACAATTTTTTGAGAGGTCATTTTATACAAACAACTTTTACTCATACCCATGTAGCTGGCTGCCTCTTCAAATGTCAATACTTTTTTAGTTTCCATTTTATTTTTTATTACAATTGATTAAAAAAGCTCGGGGCGTGCACTCCCGTTGCTGGTTTGTTTCGATTAATCATTTGCAAAGTTTGGCAAATAAGAGAAGTAAAAGAAAATAGGGGATTTTTTAAACTTGTATATTGCAGTTATGTAATCAATTATGTGTGTTTCGGGGGATTTTTATAGGGGATTTTTAGGGGATAAAAAAAGAGGGCAAAAAGCCCCCTTTGTGTAAAAAGTGAAAAACGTGAAGTTCAAAACAAACTTTATTTTCGTGCCTCTATATTATTTTTCGCTCTAAAATTTCATATTTACTTATCAAAATATTCATTTCTTCCTTGTATTTGTTCTGGTGTTTGTCGGCTGGTGGCTCTATATTCCAATACTCTGCAAGTAGAAAAACCAATTTATTAAATTTTACTGTTGGGTTGAAAATCTTATTTTTAAGCAACGCCAAACAAACAGCCCCAAAAGTGATTTTTTTATTCAAATCAAAAGTGGTTCTTATTTCATTCAAATAATCATGTATGTAATTTTCATTTTTGGGATTGTGTTTGTAAATCTTTGGTTTATCAATTACATCTCGCCTTTGTTCGTGTGTGAGGTTGGTTTGTAATTGGTGGGCTGGGGGTGGTGTATTCAATTTCTGCAATTCAATAATAACTTTTTTAATTTCTTTCACACCCTCAATTATTTCACCTATTTCATAAGGGTGTAATCGATTTGTCTCAATTAGATAGTCCCAATCCCTACTTTCATAATCTTCAATCTCTTTTTCTAACATTTTGAAATAACCCTCCGCCCCATACTCAAACCTCTCGGCTTCGCATTTAAAAAAAGTTGCTAATGATATTCCACGCTCGAGGTTTTTCAATGCTTTTTCTATTTCCCAATCAAAGTAACGTGTAGCTCCGTTTTTATATTCAATTTTCATGCTCCTGACTTTTAAATTTCAAAAGTTGGCAAACTATTTATTGCATCTTCTTTGAGGCTGTCAACCGCACGGGTGTACTTTTCTGTATGTTTAAGGCCTGAATGTCCCAAAAGGCTTGCAACAGTCTTTATATTAGCTCCACCATTCAATATGTTCACCGCAAATGAATGTCGCCCACAATGCCAAGTAATATGCTTATCGATTTTCGCTTTTTTCACCCATGCACTCAAAGATTTTAAACACATTGTTTGACTGGGTAAATGAAAAATAAAATCATCCTTTTCAGGTTTTTCACCGATTAAAGATAAAAGACCATCATTTAATGGAGTATTTACCCAACTGGAAGAACTGTGTCCTTTGGTTTTAGACTGGTTAAATTTCAACGTCCTGTTTGAGTAATCCACATCACTAAATTTCAATTCAATAATATCGCAAAATCTTATACCCGTGTAAAGTGTAAAAATAAACGCCCGTCTTGTGTTGGGGTTTTGTTCGTCGTATTTTGTGCCGATTAGTTTTTTCATTTCATCAATGCTCAATATGTCTTTAGTGAGAGCGTTTTCATCAACTTTACATACAACTCCTGCACATGGATTTTGTGATATTACATTATGCTCAACTGCATATTTGATAACCTTTTTAAATCGTTTATAAAAAGTTAGTGCACCCTCACCCTTGCTTTTACTTTCCAAATACTCAACAAATGAAATCATCATATCTTTTGTGAGTTGGTCAGGTTTAATGTTGGTTTTATAAACAGGATAAAACTCTTTCAAAAAATCTTTGAAACGTTCAAAGGAGGCTTTGATCATTCTTATATCAGCTTTTGTGTATTTGTCAATATAGGTTTGATAATAATCTAAAAAATTTATTCTTTTATTTGTTGGGGGAATCTGACCGTGAGTTAGGTGGTTTAGTTCGCTTTCCCTTTGTGTTCTGATCGTTTCAGCTAATTCTAAAATCTCTTTATTCGATTGCCTGTCAATGGGTGTACGGGCTTTTGTATTTACGTATAATTTCAAAAATTCATATTGTCTTGTACCCTCCCTGTAAATATCCAAATATAAACTTACATTGCCATTACTCAATGCCTTTTCTCTAAGAATAACGTTATTCTTTTTTGTGCCTTTTCGGGGGCTTGTTTTACGGGTTTGTATTTCCATGTTATTTGCCTTTGTTTGTTTATATTTTCAAAGGTAGTAACAAAAAGGGTACAAATTGCAATACGAGTAACAAAATAGTAACAATAGTAACAGAATTAACAACAATTAAAGGAAAGTAAAAGAAAATACTAAATTTAATCGACTGTATTATAGGTATTTTATGTTGTTCTTGTTTGCGTATTTTATGGGGTTGTGTTCCCGCTTCGGGTACTCTTAAAGACCGTAATTGATGTTCAATCAGTTACGGTCTTTTTTGCTTTGTGCATAAGATATGCCCCGTCCAGCCAGATATATATCATCTTATGTCGATGTACAAATGGTGCTGCTTGTTGTGATTTGCAATCCCAACTGTATGTATTATAAGGATTTGTAATCCGCTTTATTATTCTGTTTAAACAATTGGTACCTCCAGTAACCCTTTGCCACAACCCAATCCACCACGGTATCGGTAACAAAATAAACTTCTCTTTCTATGCAATGCTGTATATCCATTTTTGCATGAATTTTAATCTCACAAATATAGTAACAGTTTTTTAATTTATGTATTTATTGGATTGCATCCCGATAGCCATCGGGACCTTATAATACAAGAAGGTGGAATGACATATTAAAGTTTCGCAGTAAAATAACTTGTTGAAAATAAAGGACCTTAAATTATCAAAAAGAGCTAAATTTGCGATTAGTTTACTGTTTGTGAGATAGTTAGTAACGAAGTCGTAAAATCACCAAAACTCTACTTTTATGGAAAAAAATTATCGGTTCATGTTGAGTTGTTTTAATAATTACCATCCTATCAGAACCGATAGTTACATCGTAGGATTACGAACACGATGGAGTCCTGAATTTCTTTCCGGTCTGCCATCCGAAGCACGATAAAGCTATATACCGGCAACTATACAGGCTACCTACCTCCTATGAACCTCCTATGAACCTCCCGGGAAAGGGCTTATAAAAGAGCTACTAAATAGATTGGAAATACATAGATAATACATAGTTAATATGTATCTATATAAATACGTTTTGAATAGGTATCATATAGGTATCATATAGGTATCATATAGGTATTATATAGGTATTATATAGGTATTATATAGGTATTATATAAGGCCACTCCCGGGAGGTTCCCAGGAGGTTCTGCACAGCCTGGTAGGAGAGAGTCCCGGTGAAACAACAGGAGAACTGTTTTAAGTAAACTCCTGCTAAACTATAGTATATTATATCGAATAGCAACAATATTCCGGTCTGAATCTCGCTCCATATTGCCATTGCAATGAGTCCCGATTTTCCCCGCCTCCGGATTGACTTGAAAGCCTGCCGGTTTATATCCTCAATAACTATTTCCGCAATTCTGTTGTATAACATAAAAAGTCCTGCTTGTCATATTAAAAATAAGTGTTTACTTTACACTTGTTTTTATTTAAAGGTGTTCTTATGTTTATAGCATTACGAATCAATGCTATATAATTTGTGATACATTGGCCGAATGAGCCTATAAAATAAGAACTGTCGCTTTAAACGGGGGATCGGATTAAAGGCTTTTCAGATCGGTCCGGATATTTTTCTTTTGTTTTTTATATCGTGTAATTTTTTAATATTTCATCTTATGTCACTAAAA
>JAUZOM010000290.1 GCA_030706465.1 Bacteroidota bacterium
GTGGGTATTCCCGCTGCGGTTGATATCTGAATCAATCCCTTTATATAAAAAAGACGAGCTGTTATCAGCTCGTCTTTTTTTATATAATGAATTTAATGACCTGTTGTTTAATTAGTTTCATCCAGGCAAGACGGACTTCCGGTTAACCCGGGCGGCTGCTTTTCTATATTTCGCAGGCTTTACCGGCTATTCCCGTAAAAATACCGAAAGCTTATTTTCCGGTTAAAGCCGTGAATGTTTTCTTACCCTTCAGGTAATAGTCCAGGACGATACTCTGTTGTAAAATATCCGACTTGCAGTCAGTCGTTGCACAGGATATGTTTTGCTTTCTTTTCGCTTCAAAACCGGGTTGTAGCTGCTTATAGGCCCTGCGGGCTTTGATGACGCTCATGGCATTACGGGGCTTTCCGGTTATAAACAATTGGATTGCTGCAGCATAGTCGAATACAAAACGCCAAAAAAGGATCTTTTTCAATAACTTGTCCGGTAAATTTTTATAGAGCATCAACAGGTTATTGCGGAAGTTCAGGTAGGTTTTATACGGGTTTTCCACATTCAACGTTCCACCGCCCAGGTGGTACACGGTGCTTTCGGGGATACAAACAATCCGGTACCCTCTGCTTTTAAGACGCCAGCACAAGTCGATTTCCTCCATGTGGGCAAAGAAATCATCGTCCAGTCCGCCGGCCTGCCAGTATAAACCGGAACGGATTAACAAGCAAGCCCCGGTAGCCCAAAAAATATCGGCAATGCTATCATATTGGCCCTTATCTTCTTCTGCCACTCCCAATATACGCCCCCGGCAAAATGGAAAACCGAACCGGTCGATATAGCCCCCGGCCGCCCCGGCATGTTCGAAATGGGTTCGTTGGTAATAGGATCGAATTTTAGGTTGGCAGGCTGCCACTTCCTGATGCCCGTTCATATATTCTATCAGGGGGTTCAGCCAGCCGGGCGTTACTTCCACATCCGAATTCAACAAGACATAGTAATCCGCTTTCACCTGGGCCAGGGCTTTGTTGTACCCACCGGCAAATCCATAGTTCTTATCCAATACAATGGTCCGGATGGATGGAAAGTTGTCTTTTAAAACGGCTAAAGACGTGTCGGTCGATGCATTGTCGGCTACTATAATTTCCACATCGGGTTGTGTGGTATTTTCAATTAAAACCGGCAGAAATTGTTGCAGGTACCTTTCTCCGTTCCAGTTAAGAATAACTATTGCCGTGGTCATATCGTATTCATCATGAACATTAAAAAACGTATTAACTTTTGGTTTGATTCCGCGTGTGTTTCCAACGCCTGTGCGACCAGAGCCAGTATTCGGGTTTTGCTTCTATTGTTTTTTGAAGTAGTTGCATGTAAATTCCGGAAATTTCAAATTCGGCCGTTTTACCAGGCTCCAGTGAAATCGGAATAAATTCACAGTGGTAATATCCTCTTTTGGTACGGGTAATTTCAACATAAAAAACGGGATAATCAAATTTCCGGGCCAGTTGTTCCGTACCGGTTAAGGTAGGCGTATCCTGGTTTAAAAATCTTGTCCAGAAATGAATATACCGCCCGTTGGGGGTCTGGTCGGAGATCATCCAGAAATTACCCGATTTTCCCTCATTTCTCAATTTCAGCATGAACCGGAGAATTTCTTTCTTCTCCACCGGTACGCCACCAAACCTCGAGCGCAGTGAAAACATCAAGGCATCGAACTTCTGATTGCGCAATCTTTTATAGATTCCGTAAAGTTTGAATTCTTCGGGAAGATAGAGTGATAAAGCCGAAGGCCATTCCCAGTTTCCATAGTGGGCGGTCATCATCATCACGCTTTTACCTTGTGCATATTGTTCTAAGATTGCATCCAGATTTCCATAGGTTACCCTCCGGCGGATCTCTTTTTCACTTAAATGCATTTCGTAGATCGACTCGATAAATAAATCGCAGAAATAGTGATAGAACCGGCGTTCCAGGGTTCGTCTTTCTTTCTCGGTTTTATCCGGGAAAGACTTAGCCAGATTCGTTTTAACGGTATCTCTCCGGTACCGGGCGATATAATAAACCACCGGATAGCATATATCGGAGAAAAGATAGAGAAAGCGCAGGGGAAGCCACGTGATTAACCAGATAAATGCATATAAAATACTAAACATAAGACTGTTGAAAAAATAATAATAAGCTAATTAAAAAGAATACCGCATCAACCAACGAGCATACACAGCCGGATTTTTACCGGTTGATGAAAAAAACACCAGGCATTACTGATTATGCCGGTGTTTCTTATCATATCGGTTTAAAGTTTCGGGAAGCTGGGTATCAATGCATAAACCATTAAAACCGGGATCCCGGGATTGAAATCAGTCTTCGCTTTCCGTGTAAATCCCAAGTGATTTTCCATATTCATATTCGCCGTCCAAAATAACCTGGATATCGTCTTCACTCAACATCATCTTGTCTTTTTTGGAACATTTCAGGATGTATTTAAACATGTCTTCTTCGTCTATGCTGGCTTCTTCGGTCGAATCCTCATCAATCAACCCGTTTTCCTCATAATAGTCGTACACCACATCCAGCACGTATTCGATTTTATCCGTATCAATGCTTTTTTTCGAATCCGCGGGAATATAATCGAGGATGAATTTTACGGCGTTATCTTCATCATACACCAATAAATCGTCTTGTTCTGTTTTCATAAGATATTTTTTAAGTTGAAATTATTAACTGTTTTTTATTTAAGTTCAAAGATAGATTATTTTTTTTCGAATCCTGTTTTTATTCCCGATTTTTTTGAGAAAATAAACATATCCGGAATGAGCGAACAGATGGCCTGATGCTTTATACTGATTTCGAACCGGTTCGGACCACTCTTTTTCGAACGGCCTGGAATAACTCTTTTGCCTTCGCTCCTACCTCCTCCTTACGTTGTTTCAACTGATAATCCCTAACCTGGACAAAAAGGAAATAGTAATTATTGTAATAATACAAAACACAACTGCATCTTTCAACCCCGTCAGGGGTACAATGATTGTAACTAGCTACATATCTGTCTATATATTAACTCCGTAGGAGTGATATTATTTATTATCTTTACCGGATGTCTTTCTTTTACTTCCTTGCGGAGCCTATTGTTTCGGGTGATGGGTTACATCGACTGATGACAGGACCTGATTTTTTTGTGTCTGTCTTTTTATGTCACCCCGCTGGGGTTTCACATTCTGTGTTACTCTTCATCTCTACAATCATTTCAACCCTACGGGTTTAAGAACATCGCTCTGTTTGTAAGTCAATGTTATGCAAAAAAATATGTCAATTTAAAACACAAGATAGTATTATAACATGAATATACTACATTTCTTCCATAGCTAACCACATTTTACAGAACTTTCAGGCTGTTTTACGTTTCAAGAAACCCGTTTAACCTGTCAGGCAGTGCTTTTTTCAGCGCCTTAGCGTCCCGGGGTGCAAGTCGTCGTATTTGCTTTAAAACGAAAAATTGAAGGCTAATTATCTCCGGCCATACCAGACCTGGATTGAAAAGCGAAAGCCGGTCGCCTATTTTTCGCTGTCTGTAGGAAGTGTTTCTCTTCTTATTCTCCTCGTCTTCTATTCGCCTTCTATTCGTATTTCAGTTAGGGTTCGGATAGGGTTCAGTTAGGGTTCAGTTAGGGTTCAGATAGGGTTCAGTTAGGGTTCGGATAGATCAGCCTATTCCAACCCTATCCGAACCCTAACTCAAGTATCTCCAAATCCCTTTTATAGAGCGAGTGGAAGGATAATAGAAGCCGGATGCGTGGCGATTGAATGCAAAGGAGGATGGATCGAACCTGTTTTCAACTTTGCA
>JAUZOM010000291.1 GCA_030706465.1 Bacteroidota bacterium
CCTTTAAGAAGTAAATTCACAGAGCCATTGATTCCTATTGCTGATAAATCAAATCGTGGGGTTCAAGTAAAAGGGCTATCCTCCATCGACAATGCGGCAAGTCAAATATTAATTTTAGGAACTATGCCTGGAGAAGAATCGTTAAAACAACAAGCTTATTATGGTCATCCCCGGAATTTGTTCTGGAAATTAATAGCTGTAGTTACCGGGGAAAGGGCACCGGGAAATTACGATGATAAGAAAAAATACTTACTACGACACAAAATTGCACTTTGGGATATGTGTCAGGTTTGTATCAGGCCCGGAAGTCTGGATAGCAGCATTTCAGATGAAGTTCCGAATGATATAAAAACGTTTATTTTAGAACATCCTCATCTGAAAGCGATAGGATGTAATGGAAAGGAATCGGAAAGAATGTTTAAAAAATACTTGACGGGTATTGAAGGTGTACAGTTGATTTCGTTACCTTCAACCAGTCCTGCTAATGCCGGGGTTTCGTGGGAGATGAAGGTTGAAGAATGGATAAAGTTGAAAAAAATTATTTGAGTAAGAATTTAAAGCCCATCGCTAGAGAATGACCTTTCTATGGTTATACAGGAACCCAATCCATTAAGCAGTTTCTTTGTTACACGATCCAATCGTACCACAGCATATGCTTATTAACTGAATAAGAATAACACTCACAAATTTTAGAATCGATGAAAAGAACACTTTTAATTATGTTAATTACCATTTCATGTTATAATACCAATGGTCAAACTAAATCTGATTTAATTAGCACAATTGAAATAGGTAAGAATTTGATAGCAAACAAGGTCATAACAGCTACTGAATATAATTTTTTAGATAACATATATCAAGCTGATATGGATACTACCTCTAAATGTTTGACTATTCAACTTCGTGGAATAACCAAAAATGGGAAAAACTATAAAAATAAAGGGGAAGTATTGGTATTCGATTTGAAAACGAAAAAGATAAAATGGCAGAAAGAAATAGATTTTCAACAGACTGGTTTGGAGCAATATGAAAATATATTATTTCATACCGGGCCAGTAAACACGGTTCTTATGGATATGGAAACAGGCAAAAGTAAATGGAGCACTGACCGGACTATTCATGCTACCTTACCAGCTATAAATATCTCATTAGGCTATAAATACAACACGTCGTATAATTTAGATGGTATTAACCTAACGACTGGTAAAACCATTTGGAAAAGGAGTATTGATAAAAGTTATGGTTGGAACGGACTATTAAATCTAAATGATACTGCTGTTATAATAAAAGCATGCGGATTACATCAAATAAATCTGAAAACCGGAAAAGGTTGGGATTATGAAGCGCATACCGGAAAGAAAGATTATTCAAAATCTGTCGGACTTAATATTGCGGGGGCTGCTCTCGGCCTATTAACCGGGACCTATGTAGTTTCTTTAGGACATGATTTGCTTAGTAACCTGGTTTCCAATCTTGTGGTAGATAGTGGCTCTTATTATTATGCATCGAAAGATTATATTGTTCGTTTAAATAAAAATGGTAAAATTCTCTGGAAAGGAGCTTTACCAAAAGAAACAGGTACTACTAAGATTTCAGTCAAAGACAGTACTGTCTATTTAATAAATTATGGCACGGCTGATTACAATGGCAAAGTAATTAATTATGGTAAATCATATTTAAGTGCATTTGATTGCAGAACGGGGTATCAGAAGTATTTAACAGCCATTGAATTAAAGGACAATCCGATTGAATCGTATATATTTAATATGGATACATTAAATTTGATTTTTAAAGATCAGGTAATTAGTTATTCTTTGACGAACGGCTCATTATTAAATACTAGAATCTTCGATATTCACAAATTTGGAAGTATAAAGTATACTGTTAACGAAAATAACATTTTCCTACAAGTAGATTCTGTTTTTAAAAGTCTACATGCTATTGATCAAAAAGCATTTTATGTAATGAGCACGAATAATGAAATATACAAATTAAATCCATCATTTGAATTAAGTGAAAGTATTTCACTTGATTCGATTTACTCAGAAACTTTCGAAACTGATCAATTCAAGTTGATTCACAGGAAAAACCAAACAGTAGTTTTAGATAAAAATAATCGGAGAATTGGAGAACTGAATTTAGGTAGAAAACTTTATAAAGTAGATTCAAAATTATACGGGTTTACTGATACTAGTATAATTGAGGTAGATCTTGATCAACTTAAGTAATAGAAATTTATAATATTGTATGATTATTCTTTTTTAATAATTATTGCCGGCTTTGTTTAATCTGCATCGGGAAAGAACAAACGAAGGAAATTACAAAAGGAACTAAAATGTAAATTATAGCAGAATTTAGGTTAAGTAAGGATTTGGAAAATAGTTTTAAATTATACTTACTTCACAACATCAAATACTAGATATTATATGAAATACGGTAAAACAATTAAGATTTTTTTGATTGATGGAGATTCAAATGGTCGGATGAGTTGTGAGCTTTCCAACTGGTCGGGGAAAGCCTATAAGATACCACGCATCAAGATAAAGGATTGTGCCGACCGGGAAGATCTGACCAAGACCGGGGTGTATCTGTTGCTTGGAAAAGATGAAGAAGGAAAAGACATGGTTTATGTCGGGGAAGCGGAAAATATCCTGAAACGGCTGAATCAGCATCTTACCCAAAAAGACTTCTGGAATGAATCGATTGTCTTTCTGAGTAAGGACAACAATCTAAACAAAGCTCATATCAAATACCTGGAAAATCGGCTTCACGAAATAGCAAAATCAGTAAACCGCTATAAAGTTGAGAATTCGGTTACCCCTACCCAGTCGTCCATCTCAGAATCGGATATGGCCGAAATGGAAGAATTTATTGAACATGCAAAAATGCTTGTCAGTACCCTGGGGCATAAAGTGTTTGAAGAGAAACGGGAACTGAAACCCAAAAAGGATCAGAATATCTTCTATATAAAAGCGGCCAGAGGAGCCGATGCACAGGGAGAACGAACGTCGGATGGCTTTGTCGTTCATAAAGGTTCGATAGCTTCTGATTCTACTACAAGTTCTATGGCAGCATCGTCATTAAGATTAAGACAATCGCTTATTGATAACGAAGATTTAAAGCTGATTCATGAAAATTACGTGTTTACGGAAGACTATATCTTTAGCAGCCCTACCACTGCAGCAGTTATAGTTATGGGGCGTAATGCAAACGGGCTTGTAGAATGGAAGCTTAAAGACGGAAAAACATTGAAAGAATTTGAGACTCTGTAAAAAACTTTATTAAGATCGACACAAAGGTCGCACTTATCCCCACTGCCGCACGATTGCCTCGTGTGGGAGAATACGTAACGAAGAATAAAACAAACAAAATCGTAGAGTCAATAATAACTGATTCCATTTGCCACACGATATAACGTACGGCAGCATGGGTGAAGTCGATATACTTTCCCCTTCCAGTGAGGGATTCACTTAAAATGAAACCCTCACTAGCAGATGTATTCTTGATTGAAGGATGAAAAATCGGAACGGTACGCAGCTTATTGCATGCCAAAACAAAAAGAATCAGTTTCAATAATTTGTTTTACCAACGATAAATGCGACCGAATTGGTAACTGAAGATATCAGCCTTTGGGTTGATATCTTCAGTTTTTAGGAGGGCTTCATTGCGATGAGGCCCTTCCTTTTGTATGCTACCCCCTAAAGCACGTGGTTATTTTGCCATTTTTACTCTCCCAAACAGGGCACATATAGTTAATAGAATATAAAGTTGATGTAAATGAAGGTTAAAGTTTCAGGGTCGCAAGATGTCAGGAGATGTCAGGGGATGTCAG
>JAUZOM010000292.1 GCA_030706465.1 Bacteroidota bacterium
AAAGTTGGAAAGGGATTTTTGCGGGATTCATTTTAACAATCCGATTGGTTTTGCTGCCGGCTTTGACAAGAATGCCGAAGTGTTTAATGAACTGAAAAATTTTGGCTTTTCCTTCATTGAAGTCGGAACGGTCACCCCCAGGGCTCAGCCTGGAAATCCCAGACCCCGTTTGTTCAGATTAACGGCCGACCAGGCTTTGATCAACCGGATGGGATTTAACAATGAGGGGGTCATCGCTGCCGCCACCAGGCTCAAATGCAGGAAACACAAAATCATTATAGGCGGGAATATAGGGAAAAACACTTCCACGCCTAATAATCAGGCAGTTGATGATTACGAAACCTGTTTTGAAGCCTTGTACGATGTAGTTGATTACCTGGTGATTAACGTCAGTTGCCCGAATGTGGCCAATCTCTGCGAATTGCAGGATAAAAACCAGTTGCTGTCCATACTGGACAAGCTTAATCAGCTGAGAGCCAGTCATTCCACTTACAAACCGGTTTTATTAAAAATATCTCCAGATCTGACATTCAGCCAGTTAGATGATATCATCGATATCTTTAATCTAGGTAAAGTCGACGGAGTGGTGGCCACCAATACCACCACCCGCCGGGATAACCTTCAAACTCCCGGGAACCAGGTACTAAAAATAGGAAAGGGCGGCCTGAGCGGAAAACCCCTAACCCTGAGTTCTACAGAAATTATCCGTTATCTCTCCGAAAAAACCCGTCATGCTTTGCCCATCATCGGTGCAGGGGGAATCATGACTCCCCAGGATGCCCTGGACAAGATTCACGCCGGAGCAACTCTGGTGCAGGTTTATACGGGCTTTATCTATCAGGGGCCTGGATTTGTAAAGGATATAAACCGGGCAATTTTAAAGGAAAAGGAATAATATTTCGCTGCCTTAGCCTACGCTCTGGCACCTTAAATTATAGACAGGATTAACATGATTAACATGTTTCATTCACCAAGGCTGTTGGGAACAACCGGTAAATCATGTAATCCTGTCAAAATCTTTACGCGAAAATACCTTTACCACAAAGGCACAAAGTACACTATTCTTTGTGAACCTTGTGTAATCCTTGTGTCCTTGTGGTAAGGTAATTGGATTGATTTCATCTTCCGGTAGCTGAGCGTAGACTAAGCTTTTTGGTAGCTGAGCGTAGTCGAAGCTACTTCTCCGCATATACCGGAATGCTAAAAATCCCTGTTCCCATTCTTCTGAACTGCTCCAACTCCTCAGGGGAAATATATGTCAGGAAAATCTCATCCGGAACGGGAGTAGCTTTTTCTTTTTGTATATTAATGTTTTTCAGTCCTTTATCCTTCATTATTTGAACATATTGTTCCAATTGTATGGCGCCCGAAACACAACCGGCATACAGCTCGGCTTCCTGCTGGATTTTTTCCGGCAATTTCCCTTTGATCACTATATCCGAAACGGAAAGATGCCCGCCAGGCTTTAAAACCCTGAAAATTTCCCCGAAAGCCTTGTCCTTATCCGGGACCAGGTTCAACACGCAGTTGCTGATCACCACATCGGCCAGGTTGTCCGAAACCGGCATTTTTTCGATATCCCCCTGGCGGAATTCCACATTGTTGAATCCCAGTTTTTCAGCGTTTTTCCTGGCTTTGTCTATCATGGCTTCCGTGAAATCCAGACCCAGCACTTTGCCTTTTTCTCCAACTATTGCCCTGGCTAAGAAACAATCATTGCCCGCACCCGAACCCAGGTCAATTACGGTGTCTCCTTCCTTAATCTGCGCATATTCGGTAGGAATGCCGCAACCTAAACCCAAATCAGCCTCAGGGTTATATCCTTTTATTTTTTTATAATTTTCACTGAAGATAGCATAATCAACTCCCGATGAACAACCCGTTGCCCCGCAACAGGAGGATTCGTTCTGCGCTTTGGTCTGCAGAGCAATAAGGCTATACTTCTCTTTTACAATTTCTTTTGCATTTTTCATGATCCTACAGAGTTTATGTTATATTAAAATGAAAATTTATTGACAACAAGGTGATGGACGGTCATTATTCTCTGTTTCCCAGAAATCCCCGAATAGTTTCCTGGCTTTTTTCCAGTTTTCCCAATCGATGCAATAATTCACCCTGGGAGGGGCAATACTTCCGCGGATAAGCCCGGCATCCTTCAGTTCGGCCAGGTGCTGGGAAACCGTTGCTTTGGCTATGGGTAATTCCTTGTGTATATCGCCGAAACAACAAGTATCCAGCGATGCAAGGTATTTCAATATGGCAATGCGTGCCGGATGCCCAAGGGCTTTGGCAAAACGGGCCAGGTTGATTTCTTCTTCCCGGTAATCTGTACTTTGAGTATAAGCCATGGTTGAATATTTTGTTTGTTGTTCGCAAAAATACGAACAATTTTCAAACTATATTATTTTTTTAGAAAATAATTATAAATATTTTTGACTAACTGAAATCTTAAAATATTTAACTGCTAAACCGCTTGATTGGAATTTTCTGTTAAAGATTTCATTTTGAGCATATTAAAACCTAACTTTAAATGAATAAATGTACTTTTACTTTAGTCTTTTTACTGGCTAATTGGGTAGTTTTCGGCCATGCGAAAAGAACGGACGAAGGCTCCCTGCCCATAAACAGGGCTAAAATCAATTCCCTTAATTTCATTGAAGGAACCTCATTGGTCAGGAAGACCTTAATATCTTCAACGGAAAGTCAAGATCTCCTGAATGATATCTGTTTACCTTCGTTCACTTATATGCTTTCCCATACTCAGAATGACCTGTTCGTCGAACCCTTTATCAAAAGATGGAGGCCTTATGAACAATATGTCAGGTTTGAGGGTAGTAAATTTTCAAGGAGATTACAAAGAGTGGCATCGGTTTCTTCGCCTTCTGAAGGTGAAAAAATCACAGCAACCCTTTATGATGGCAACACCGAAGATTTTTCTATTGTTAAAAGGGATACAACGATCATCCGGGTGGGTGAAAAGGGCACAGGCACCGATTCGGTCAGGGCCCAGGTTTTAGGAGACAGTTATACGCAGGGCGCCTTTTATAAAGACGCCCTGGTTACCAAAGGCTATGTTCCCTTGTTGGATCTTGTCGGCTTAAGAAAATGTGAGGGCAACAGTACGTCATATTATGATGAAGGAAGAGGAGGGGCAACCTTAAATACTTATTTCACGGTCAGTACCGGAAAAACCATACATTATAATCCATTTTTCCAACCCTTAGGAAATTTCAGGTATTGGGGCGCCACCGGTTTCTGGAAAATGGCTTGTACTCATCCAACTTCCAGGACCAATACATTTAACGAGTTTTATAATTGCGGCTTTTACAGAGAATCGGCTTTAAGCAAATTTAATGCCCGCACGGGCCTGCTGGCTAAACCCCGGGAAGGTGACATCATGTACGATAATGATCAAAATACGTACATTATTTATTCCGGGGCTAAATGGAGAAAAACCAGTTATTTGGTTTATACCTGGGCTTTTCAATATGGCAAATATTTATCGATGTGGAATCTGAAATGCCCGGATTTTTTGTTTGTCATGTTAGGACTTAATGACTTCTGGAGAAATATACAGGCAGACTTTACCGCCTGGAATCAGAAAATTGAGCTGATGGCCAAATCATTCCTAGAATCCAATCCTGATGGCAAATTTGTACTCTGTACCCCTGCATCCACATGTTGCCAAATGGAGAATGTAGCATGTGATTTCACCTAATATCAAAACGACGCTATGTGGATGGCAAGAAAAATTATAATTGATCATTTTGATATAAG
>JAUZOM010000293.1 GCA_030706465.1 Bacteroidota bacterium
CAGGCAAAGGCACTTCCCGGCTCCAATATGACCTGTAAATGGGGGTGTCGTGATTTGAAGGCTTGAATGATGGAAACAAGCAATTCTACGTCATATCCTTTTCGGGTCATCAAATGTCCGCCCCCAAAATTGACCCATTTCATCCGGGGTAAATATTTCCCGAACCGTTTTTCGAAAGATATCAGTACATTTTGGAGCTGATCGGGATCCGATTCACAAAGGGCATGAAAATGAAGCCCTTCAACATCTGCAGGTAAAGTGTCACCCAATTGACCGGAAAGTATTCCCAACCGCGAACCCGGTGAACAGGGATTATAAAGTGCGGTCGATACTTCCGAATATTCCGGATTTACGCGGAGTCCGATTGAAATTGGTTTTCCGGAACGCTTGATGACTGGCAGAAACCGTTCAAACTGGGTGAGTGAATTGAACGTGATATGGCTGCTTAGCCGGATGATTTCATCAAAGTCCTCATCGGTATAAACCGGTGCGTAAGTGTGAGCCGGTGCTCCCATCTCCTCGAATGCAAGTCGTGCTTCATTTAATGAACTGGCAGTTGCCTGTTTAAAACCGTATTCATTTAAGACCGGGAATACGCCCCACATGGCAAAGCCCTTGAAGGCAAGAATGATATCCGCTCCGCTGCGCTTTTTCACATCCCTGATCAACGCCAGGTTATTGCGTAACCGGGTTTCTTCCAGAACATAACAAGGCGAAGGTATTTTTGAAAAATCTATTGACATGGGATGTGATTGATACGGTTAAACCGTTTGTTGTGCTTTGGCTTCCGGCTTTTCCTCAAAAGGGGTCGTGACTACCTGACGTTCAGGGATGACAATGCAACCAGCCAGCAAGTCATGGAGTGCCTGGGTCTTATCCGTGAATGCAGCCATCAGGTATCCGGTCAGAAAAGGGATAAAAGAAAGCATCCGTGCAAAAGCATGGCCTGTCGCCCTCTTAAAACTGATCAGCTTTCCATCGGTAGTGGTGACCCTGAGCTGAAATACCAGTTTACCCGGCGAAGCCCCCAAACGGGATTCTGTGAATGCATAATAAAGCCAGAAAATGATTACCTGTACTCCAATGAAGATGAGGAAAGCCGGAGTGAAAAGAGGCGTTAAGATCAGTTCCTGGTCATCGGATAAAAAATTCTCTAACCTCAGATCAAATGAGAATGTGGCGATCATTATCCATCTGGGAATTGAGATAATGATTCCAAGCAGGATGGTGTCAATTATATAAGTGGCAACCCTTACCCAGAATTTGGTATATTTGAATTCGGGTGTTTCAGAAAGTGATTCATTCATGGTCATAATCCGAATTAATTACATTTTACGATCTAAAAGTTGATTGCCCTTTTATTTCTAAGGCGAACATACTTTCAGGATACAACAAATGCAAATTTACACCCATTTAATCAATCAATCGCTCTCCCGGTAAATGATTCAACATTAAAAGTGTTAAAAAATGTAAAACCCTGGAGCCTATTCCGGTATTACTTTAATGATGAATGCCGTTTTCGAGTTAGGTTATACGTATTCGCACTATTTATAATATTCCCTTGAATTAGTCCAAGCCATCTTGATGTGCCTAGAAACAAGAAACGCGGACTGTCAAGGTCCGCGTTTCTTGTTTCTGTTTTTTAAGTTCCTTCTATCCCTTATTGAAATAGGTATGCACTTGATCTGGAAATGGCTTCGGAGTGGTCCAAAAGTGTTGTCGGCAGGATTAAAAAATAACTTTTTGGGAAATTTTTTTAAGAGATACTTCGCAATAAAGCATTTGTTTTGAAATAGTATGTGATAATGAACCCTGTAACTAAAAAGGGAGAGACTTTAATTTTCCCTTTTATTGTTAGCCTATTTCAAATTAGTATCGTCTTTGATTATATCCGCCACCATTTCCTCCACGTCTGTTGTATCCCCCGGTGCTTCTTTCCTCTCTCGGACGGGCAACATTAACGTTAAGCGTTTTTCCTTCAAATTCCGCTTCGTTCAATTCATTAATGGCCTTTTGTCCTTCTGCGTCATTGGGCATTTCAACAAAACCAAATCCTCTTGATCGTCCGGATTCTCTGTCAGTTATAACATTGGCAGATGAAACTTCTCCATACTCTGCAAATAATTCCTGTAAGCTTTCATTTGTTGTGCTGTAGCTTAAATTTGATACATAAATATTCATTTCTTTTTTTTGTTAAGTTATTAATTGTAAGTTGTTTATTGTCTTTATTTTATAATAGTTATATTCACTGCACTCATGCCTTTCTGGCCTCGTTCTGACTCGAAACTAACCATGTTTCCTTCTTTAATAGAAGCGGGGGCATTATTGATATGGAAGAAATACTTCTCAGTACTTTCAACATCTTTTATAAAACCATAACCTCTTTCTTGGTTGAAGAACTCAACCTGACCAGTCAGTGCCGAATCTTCTATTTCTTCTTTTTTAGGTGTTGAAATTGTTATGCTTTCTGCTTCTATTTTTGTGAATGATTTGGGATCGGGCGGCGTATCTGTAATTATTCCATTTTCATCCACATACGCAATCATATTATCAAATGATTTGTCACCGCTATTGATTTTACGATTTTCTTTTCTTTTTTGTTTTTCCTGTTTTTTATTCCGTTTATTCTTTTCTAATTCTTTTTTATTCATGTTAATTTGTTTTGTTCTTTTTTAAGCAGGTATTAATAGCGCATTTAATTTCTTTCCGGTTAGTTTTTGGATATCACTTACCATCACTTTTTCTTCTGAGGAACAAAAAGTAAGCGCTATTCCATTTTGGCCTGCACGGCCTGTCCGGCCTATGCGATGGATATAAGTTTCTGCCACATCCGGCATGTCGTAATTAATTACCAATTCCAAATTGGCAATATCAATTCCTCTGGCTGCAATATCTGTAGCAATAATTACATGTGTTTTACCCGTTTTGAAATCCGAGAGGGCGCGTTGTCTTGCATTCTGAGTCTTGTTACCGTGGATGGCTTCACAGCCTATGCCTTTTTTATTCAATATTCGCGCTATCTTATCAGCTCCATGTTTGGTTCGTGAAAAAACCAATACTGATTTATTCCACTCTCGTTTTAACAGTGTGATCAGTAAATCGCTTTTTTGTGGTTTTTCTACAAAATACAGATGTTGTTCTATCGTTTCAGCTGCCGAAGAAACCTGCGCAACTTCTACTTTTAACGGGTTGTGTAGTATCGATTTAGACAAGCTGGCAATAGTTGATGGCATAGTAGCCGAAAAGAATAATGTTTGTCTCTTAACAGGCAATAAGGGAATCAAGCGTTTAATATCATGTATAAATCCCATATCCAGCATGCGGTCGGCTTCGTCCAGTACAAAGTGTTGAATGTTGTTAAGTTGAACGTGCTTTTGGGCGATGAGATCAAGCAGTCTTCCGGGTGTAGCGGTTAAAATATCAATTCCTTGTCTTAACTTATCTACCTGAGGGCGTTGATTTACCCCTCCGAATATTACGGTATGACGTAGTCCTGTATATTTGGCATAGTCTGTAAAGCATTCGTCAATTTGTATCGCCAGTTCTCTTGTAGGCGTAAGAATCAACGCTTTTATCGTCTGCTTCTTGTTTGTAAGTGCTTTAGACAATAACAGTTGTTGTATAATTGGAATTGCATAAGCGGCAGTTTTACCGGTTCCGGTTTGAGCTAACCCCAATATGTCCCTACCATCAAGGGCAAGAGGTATCGCCTTTTCCTGAATCGGAGTGGGTATTTCGTATTTTTTATTCGACAGAGCCTTTAATATC
>JAUZOM010000294.1 GCA_030706465.1 Bacteroidota bacterium
ATATTTTTATAAACCTCAAAATTACAAAACCTTTTAACAATGCCAGCCATTTAGAGTGACTTTTTTTAAACAAATTTATAAAATCGCTGTTTACGGGTGTTTTTATGCATTAAAAAACCCCGGTACAGTGGCCGGGGTTCTTACGGTAAGGGTAGTAGTGAATTAAGGAGCAAGGCTGCTTGTTTCAAAAACTTTATTTTTGCCATGACCGGTCAACTCTTCACTTCCACATACACCGAATCGGAAGCCTTCGATCCATCCCCGCTCCGTACAAATGCATAGCAGCAAGCCACCTGTTCCGCCTGCAGGGCCGGATAGTTGAGATGGAGGGTTCCGATGGGTGCATACCCGATAAATTGCCGGGTCATAAGCAGTCCGCCGCTTTTTAATAGGGCACAGGCGATGATTTCATCGGTGGCCGTTACCTCGGGAAGCAAGGCACGGGCATCGTAGTTAATCGTTATTCCTCCGGCATCGATCAGGGCTTGAGGTATCGTCACGGGTGGCAACGAACCTTTGGCAAGCAGCATCAGGGGATAACTGATTACCGGGAGTTTATCCACCATCACGAAAGCAGTTGTGAAATTGACAGAAACAAACATGTTTTGAGGTGATTTAGTCACTTCGCGTTCCGGGAATCCCAGGTTGATAATGGGGCCTAATTCGTGATACTTTTTTGCAAACAGGGTCATGCGTGCCCGCATGTTGAGTTGCTTTTCGGATTTGGCATCCTTGACCTTAAATGGTTTCGAGCGAACGATGTTCATCCCGTTTAATGTATACACCGTAAAATTACCCATTGAATTTCTCATGGGCCCTAATAAAGGGTTTTGTGCGACACTCATAATTTTAAAGTTTTAAATGAATAACTGGATTCCGGTTGTTGTTTACCCTAAAGGGATAATCCTGAGGGATTACACTGTAAAGATAAATAATATTTTATTAAAATGTACCCGGTTAAAATCGTGTTAAACGGTGTTTTTGCAGCTTTGGGGTCTCCTTGGGTTTATTCGGGTCTCCTTGCAGGCAAATTGTCTTAATATTTATGGATTGTTAACTTATAAAGGCTATGTTTTTAACGATTTGGGGCGTATTCAACTTTCTGTAGATCATTTGTTTTATGTATTCCAGGGCCTAAAAATGATTTTCAACGATCTCCAATTCGGTTAAGCCTTGAAGTCTTTTCTTTCCAATCTATGTAATTCCGGGGTTTAGTCTCCATTCATTCTATGTATAAAGAGTATTTCGTGAGTGTTTCCTGGGTGTTCAGTGGGGGTTGGGAGAGGTGTACCTCATTGAACCCTCACTGAACCCTCACTGAACCCCCTCTGAACCCCCTCTGAACATAAAGCAAACATAGAGCAAACATAGAGCGGATTCAGGAGCCGGGAAGAGGATGGATGATCAGGTTGAAATGTGTGCAGAAACGCTGATAATGTGAAATATTCACAAGAAATTCGATTTCAGGGTTCGATGAAAATCCAGGTCAAACCGGATGAAATGGAATATCAAACCAGTTGCCAACATTTCTGTGTTTAAAATGATTCTGGATGTTTGCTTTTCAATTGAGAATAAATGATGTCAGGACTTCCTGATCGGTTGAAAATGCCTGATTAACTAGGTGGATAAATTCTTTTCTTCCTAAGCGGATGCTATTAAATATGTTTTTACCTGTGAAAAAATACTCAAAAAACTCCAACTCCATTGATTAATTTAGTACTTTTGTGCTAAAATAAGCACAGGGCGAATCATCCGGATTTCATTCTTTTGAGAAGTGGATAAAGGACTGTAATAGGAACGAAATATTGCTATTAACTTTTTGTTTATCAATCTAATGTTATTTGTTGGAGTATGAAAATAATTATAGTTGGTACAGCTTTTCCTTACCGGGGAGGATTGGCAGCCTATAATGAACGGCTGGCAAGGGAATATGTAAAACAAGGGAATGACGTGGAGATGATCACTTTTTCACTTCAATATCCGGGGTTCCTGTTTCCGGGGAAATCGCAATTTTCTACCGAAGAGGCTCCTGAAGATTTAAAAATAAAACGGATGGTCAGTTCCATTAATCCGTTGAACTGGGTCCGGGTCGGGCGCCATATCCGGAAAAAATCGCCCGACAGGGTTATTTTCTGTTACTGGATGGCGTTTATGGCACCTTGTTTTGGCACAATAGCGCGATTTGCCCGTTCTCCCAAGACTAAAATGGTGGCCATGATCCATAATATGATTCCGCATGAGCCAACCGTTCTGGATAAACTTTTCCCCAAGTATTTTGTAGATGCGATGGATGGTTTTGTGGCCATGGCCGAATCGGTTATTGTTGATATTAACCGTTTTGACACGTTCAATAAACCGAAGGTCGTATCGCCGCACCCTATTTATGACCATTATGGTGATGCCTTAACTAAAAAAGAAGCAACCATCAAACTGGGTCTGCATGAGCAAAAAGATTATGTCCTGTTCTTTGGATTAATCCGGCATTATAAAGGACTTGATTTGCTGTTGGAGGCGTTTGCCGATGAAAGGTTACGGAAATTCCCGGTCCGGTTGATTGTGGCCGGGGAGTTTTATGAAAACCCGCAACCGTATATGGAGCTAATCATCCGGTTGAAGCTGGATGGATTGGTTGAATTGCGGACGGGATTTATTCCGGATAACGAAGTCCGGAATTATTTCAGCGTGGCCGATTTAATAGCACAGCCTTACCGCTCGGCGACACAGAGTGGCGTGAGCCAGATTGCCTATCATTTTGAAAAACCGATGTTGGTAACCAATGTCGGTGGTCTGGCTGAGATTGTTCCGGATGGCAAAGTAGGGTATGTAGTGGGGGTAGAACCGAAACAAATAGCCGATGCAATGGTCGATTTCTTTTCCAATCAACGTGCCGGAAAGATGATTGAGAATATTAAGATTGAAAAAACAAAATTCCTGTGGTCGCGCATGACTGATGCCATAGACGGATTATTTACCCCTACCTTGGTTGATTAAGTTAATTGGTTGATTAAGTTAATTGGTTAATTAGTTATTTCTGATCCCTAAATAAGAATCAGGAAAGTACAGCCTGTTTCAATTAGAAATTCATAATATCCAATCAACTTTGTCGACCAACCAATTAACCGATTAACCAGTCAACCAATTAACCAATTAACCAATCAACAATATATGGCAAACGAAATTGTAGAAACGCCCATGATGAAACAATTCAACGAAATCAAGAGAAAGCATCCTGATGCTATTCTGCTTTTTCGTTGTGGTGATTTCTACGAAACCTTCTCGACCGATGCTATACGGGCTTCCCAGGTACTGGGGATTACTCTCACCCGGCGAGCCAACGGTGCCGGGAAAAGCATTGAGTTAGCCGGATTTCCCCATCATGCCCTGGATACCTATTTGCCAAAATTAGTGCGGGCCGGTATGCGGGTGGCTATTTGCGACCAACTGGAAGACCCGAAACTGACGAAGAAGATTGTAAAGCGCGGTGTTACGGAATTGGTTACACCGGGAGTCTCGTACAGCGATACGACCCTGAATCACCGGGAGAATACTTTTCTGGCCTGCGTGTATTTGAATAAAAACCAGGTCGGAGTTTCCTTCCTGGATATTTCGACAGGCGAATTCTTAGTGGCTGAAGGTACCTCCGAATATGTGGATAAATTACTAAACAGTTTTGGACCGAAAGAAGTGCTTTATGACCGTTCCAAACGGAAAGATTTTGAGAGCTTCTTCGG
>JAUZOM010000295.1 GCA_030706465.1 Bacteroidota bacterium
CCTTCTATCGTCCGGTACAATGCCTGCCCGGTCATATTCGTTTTCTTAAACTGCAAAACTACGCATTCCATCTGACAGGTCCAACGGGCGGGAGTTTTACAGGTATTCTTCGAATGGAAGCATGAAATGGCATTTCTTTATCAAAAGAGGGAGTATTTTCAGTCTGGGTGTAGTCGTATCCCAGTCGTATTTCAGTTTAGGTTCAGAGGGGGTTCAGTGAGGGTTCAGTGAGGGTTCAGTGAGGGTTCAATGAGGTAAGCCTAACTGAACCCCCTCGAAACCCTCTCTATACTCCTGTTGAAGTCCCTTTATACCAAGAATGAATAGAGAAGGGATGGCGACCGGAATAAGAAACAGATCCGGTCGATACCGGTTGCACAACCGACAGCGTCCGGGTCCGGCATCCTCTCATGGACCTGTTTAGCGATTCCGTCATCCGGAATGTTCACGACAAAGCGATCCGTTGCAACAGGATGAATCGCCGTCCGGTTATAAAACTGGCGGGGATGTTTTATCATCACCGGGACTATAAATTACGATCGGCTATGACAGCGACTAAGGCCAGGCCGTTGACAGGCTACCCTGAACGGGCAGGCCTGAATTTTACCGTTTGCAAAAATAACAGGGTTCTATTTCGAGTTTGTCTCATTTGAATATTCAGTTGCCGGGCAATGGCATAAACCGCTGTCCGGTTTTAGTACAGTTCCACCCGTTTTATAACCACAGCGGGTAGTAAAAACCAGGGAAAAAAATCACTCCTTACCTACCGCCAGGTGTGCCTGCGCAACCATCCGGCGGGTAATTGAGGGCCGGAGAGGCGGCGAAATGTTTACAAACGATTGCATCTAAAAGCTAAACTTTTCAATACTACCCCATAAGTCGGGACAATTTTATAACTTTGCACCCCAAAACATTTACATAGTGGGGATTAAATCTCAATTGGAGGAAACCCCACCCCGGTAAATGACAAATTGAACAGTTGAAAATAAAAAAGAATGGATTTTAAGTACGATGTAATTGTTATCGGAGCCGGGCATGCGGGCTGTGAAGCCGCCACCGCTGCTGCGAATATGGGATCGAAGACCCTGCTCATCACCATGGACATGAATAAAATCGGCCAGATGAGCTGTAACCCGGCAGTGGGTGGAATTGCCAAAGGTCAGATAGTGCGTGAAATCGATGCCCTGGGGGGACATATGGGTATTGTGACCGACCGGAGCGCGATCCAATTCCGCATGTTGAACCGCTCGAAGGGACCCGCCATGTGGAGCCCCCGCTCCCAGAGCGACCGGCAACAATACATCCACGAGTGGATAAAAACAGTTACCAGCACCGATAATCTCTTTGTCTGGCAGGATACCGTGAATGAGTTGGTGATCGAAAACGGCGAAGTTACCGGCGTGAAATCGGCCTTAGGCATCCACTTCCGTGCAAAATCGGTGGTACTCACTGCCGGAACGTTCCTCCGGGGGCTGATGCATTTTGGAAAAACCCAACTGGTCGGGGGCCGTATCTCCGAACCATCTTCCTTTGGAATTACCGAACAGTTGAAAACGATCGGTTTCACCACGGACCGGATGAAGACCGGCACCCCCTGCCGGATAGATGGACGGAGTATCGATTTCACCAAAATGACCGAACAAAAGGGCGATATTGATTTCCATAAGTTCTCTTTCCTGGAAGAGGCAAAACGGGAACTGAAGCAAATGAGTTGCTGGATTACCAACACGAATGAAACCACCCACGCTAAATTGCGCGAAGGACTGGATGATTCTCCGCTTTTCAACGGGCAAATCAAGAGCATCGGGCCGCGTTATTGCCCCAGTATTGAAACAAAAATAGTCACTTTTGCCGATAAAACTTCACACCAGCTATTCCTGGAACCCGAAGGTGTGGACTCGCAGGAGTATTATCTGAACGGTTTTTCGTCTTCCCTCCCCCTCCGGATCCAGATTGATGCGATCCACACGATCACCGGGTTGGAAAATGCACAACTATTCCGTCCGGGCTATGCTATCGAATACGACTTCTTCGACCCGACCCAGCTAAAACATACGCTGGAAACGAAGCGAATCAAGAACCTGTTCTTTGCCGGACAGGTGAACGGAACCACCGGTTACGAGGAAGCCGGCGGCCAGGGGCTGATGGCCGGGATCAATGCCCACATCAATTGTCACGGCGGAAAAGAATTTACCCTGGGCCGGAACGAAGCCTATATCGGCGTACTCATCGACGATTTGGTTACCAAAGGCGTGGATGAACCGTACCGCATGTTTACCTCCCGGGCCGAATATCGGTTGCTGTTGCGCCAGGATGATGCGGATATGCGCCTGACCGGACGGGGATATGAAATAGGATTAGCCGATAAAAACCGGTACGACCAGCTTTTGGACAAGCAGGACAAGCAGGCCGGACTAAAGGAATTTCTAAAAAACACGTCGGTCAAACCGAAAGAAATAAACAATTTTCTCCTTTCAAAAGATTCCTCGGAGATAAAACACGGATGCAAACTAACCGATTTAGTCCTGCGCCCGCAACTTGGCATCGATGACCTGGCAACCGTAATCCCGGCTTTACAGGAAAAAATCGATGGAATGGGCAGCCGCAAGGAAGAAATTGTGGAAGCGACGGAAGTGCTTTTGAAGTACGAAGGCTATATTGAACGTGAAAAACTGATTGCCGAAAAGCTCCTGCGGTTGGAACATATCAACATTGCCGGGCGTATTGACTACTCCTCCATTCAGTCCTTATCGACCGAAGCGCGCCAGAAACTAACCCGGATAGCCCCCGAAACCATCGGACAGGCAAGCCGTATTCCGGGCATTTCACCGAGTGATGTGAACATTTTACTGGTATTAATGGGACGATAAAAAACAGTTGACAATTGACAGCTCCTGGTTGATAGTTGACAGTAAGAAGGGATAATTCACACAAACCTCCCCTTTTGAAGGACGAAAATGATCTTTTCGAAGGGAGTTATTTATCCGGAAAGGGATAAACAAAAGACAATCTAAATTGTTCCACGTGAAACAATTTGGAAAAAGAACTGTTTTTATCGGTAAAAGTACAGCACAATACCGTTGAAAGAAACGGTTAAAAGGATAGATAATCCCGAAAAACAGAGAGAGCCAGGGGGAAAATTTTTCGATAAATACGTCAAATCACCCGGGAATCGCAAATTAAAACAATGATTATTTCGTACGATTATCTGCATACTGTTTTACTTTTACCGGAATAATGCATGAAAACGGGGAGTGTGTTTAGCCGGGACTCGCGATTTTCATATCGCGAAAATAAGTATCAATTCGCGATATGGAAATCGCGAGTCCCAATTAAATGGACAATTCCAGTTACCGTAAACTTTGCAGATACACCTTTTAATTGATATCGAGTTGCGAATTTACACAGTACTTATTTCATTTAATTTATAATCCACCGAACGGACCGTACGCCGATTAACTACGATCTGCGGGTAATTGTTCCACGTGGAACACCAATTTTAGAGTATGAAAACATCCTCCACATTAAAAGACCAGGTAAATGCGCTGCCGGATAAACCGGGGGTATACCAATATTTTAATGCCCACGACGAGATCATTTATGTGGGGAAAGCCAAGAACCTGAAGAAGCGCGTAAGCTCCTACTTCAACAAAATTCATGATTCGGGCAAGACCAACGTGCTGGTAAAAAATATTGTATCGCTGAAGTATA
>JAUZOM010000296.1 GCA_030706465.1 Bacteroidota bacterium
ATTGCGTCTTCTCCGATAAGTCTAATTATCAAAAGGTACGCTAAGACGCAATGACGCAACCTACTGTTTTTAAGTTGTACAATTCTAACGTCTTCACGTATTTGCGTACAAAAAATACGTTGAGGAGTGGTCTCAACCTTTAATTCAGGACTAAATCCGACTAACTTTAACAAACTCCAATTTATGAAAAGTTCACTTGACACCTTCCAACAGGAAGCCCCAGAAGTAGCCAAAGCTTTCGAAGGACTGGTAGAAGCCTTGAAATCAACCACAGGACTTGATGCCAAGACAAAACAACTGGTTTATATCGGCATTAAATCTTCCCTGGGAGATAATTCGGCTGTTTTTTTTCATGTCAAAATGGCAAAGCAACTGGGCGCCACCCGGGACGAGATTAAAGATACCATCCTCATTACGCTGACAGTTTGCGGACTAAAAGGAGTATCCACTTGCCTGCAAACAGCCCTGGAGGCTTACGACAACGCCTAACCAACGTATCAAGATGAGCGATTTATCCCAGCAACCCAATATCGGGAAAGACACTGAATCTAAACTGATCTCAGTTGGTATCAGGTCCTATGCTGAACTTAAGGAAGCCGGAACAGAACAGGCTTTTCTCAGGTTACAGACTCTCGACCCGGGTGCCTGCATCCAATTACTTTATGGACTTGAGGGCGCCATTGAAGGGATTCCGGCCAACAAATTGACAGTTGAGAAAAAACAGGAACTGAAAGATTTTTATCGAATGGTAAAAAATTACCAAAAAGTATGATGGTAATGGTCATGCTTATGGCTGGGGTTTGCAATCACAGCCTTCTGTATTATAATTATTTATAATCCGAAATAAGAAAATTTGCTTTACAAGCGGATATGTTATTGGATTAAAAATTCAAAGAATACAAGAGCCGGAATTTACAAGTCCAGGTAACAGTACACATATTTTATACATTCTAAGGAGTTATTTGTTTTTTTCATACCGTTTATCCCAACAATTTACCTTTCCGGTTCATGAACTATGATCCATAGTAAAGAAAAGGATCAAGAATCATCGAAGTTCAATTCTTAATTTTATAGTCACAAATTCGCCATTACTATTTCACATATTCATAGAAATAAGTACATTTGCACAAGCAATAATGAAATGAGCAGTCATATTGCGGATTTAATCTTTTTAATTTTAAATAATGAGTAAAATTGTCATTAATAGCTTTAAAGAATTAGAACAATACATCGGAAAAGAATTAGGTGTATCCGATTACATTACCATCACCCAGGAACAAATTAATCAGTTTGCCGATGCCACGCTGGATCATCAATGGATACACGTAGATACCGAACGAACGAAAACCGAGAGTCCCTATAAAACAACCATCGCACATGGGTACCTTAATCTTTCAATTTTACCCTATTTGTGGAATCAGATTGTAGAAGTAAACAACTCGAAACTAACCGTAAACTACGGTATTGAAAAATTACGGTTTAACCAACCGGTCTTAGTGGGCAGTCAGGTAAGGGTGAAAGCCAGTCTCCGTTCATTGATCAACCTGAGAGGTGTATCCAAAGCTGAAATTCAGGTGATCCTGGAAATAAAAGATAACAAAAAATCGGCACTGGAAGGCACAATTGTTTTCCTGTATCATTTTAATTCATGATTTATTCATAAGTCCGTTAGCCTCCATCCGGAGTCAGATATATTCAGAACCCTCTTTCCTCTGTATGCGTGAAGCCGTCACTTCTTCCGGTGCTGAATTAGGATTAGTGACAGCTTCACTATGCTTTTTAAAGGAATTACCGTCAAAACAGCCTTAACACAGCGTTAGCTGTAGTCAGCCACTATCGCTTTATGTTGGTTATTATCATTTTTTCAATTTTCAGGTAGTGTTCTGCTAAGTTTAAAATGGCACATTTATCATTCGACATTCCTGAATGAACCGGGATGCACTGTATCAGCGTCTAACCGTTTCTTTTAGGGTTTGATGCATAACAGAAATAACTGACAAAATAAGATTAACAGGACACTAGACACTATATGCCAAAAAGCATTGTGACCCACTATAAATGAAAAGATTTTCAAGAACTATAATATCTGCCATATTGTTTCATTGAAAGATTTAATTCTTCAACAAAGAACCATTCATCATCAATAAAATTTGATATCTATGATTTACAGAAGATTAGGAAAAACAGATATTCACCTTCCTTCAATCGGGTTGGGTTGCATGGGCATGAGCCACGGATACGGCGAACCCAATGACGAAGAATCAATTGCCACCTTGGAAAAAGCGATTGAAATTGGCGTAACCTTTTGGGATACTGCCGACATCTATGGAGATGGAAAAAATGAAGAACTGATTGCCAAGGTGCTCAAGCCGAATCGTGATAAGATTTTTCTGGCTACTAAATTTGGATTTAAACCGGATTTAGAGAACAACTATGAGTTTGGATTCGATGCTTCTCCAAAATATATGAAGATTGCTGTGGAAAAGAGCTTGAAACGATTGAATACCGAGGTGATTGACCTGTATTACGCCCATCGGATAGACCCGAATATCCCTGTAGAAGAGACAGTAGGCGCCATGGCTGATCTTGTAAAAGAAGGAAAAGTACGCTTTCTCGGCTTATCGGAAGCTTCGCCCAATACCCTGCGCCGGGCTTGTGCCGTGCATCCCATTTCCGCTTTGCAAAGTGAATACTCCTTACTAAGCCGTGATGTAGAGAAAGAGATACTCCCTGCCTGCCTGGAATTAGGAGTTACTTTTATACCTTTCAGTCCTCTGGCAAGGGGATTAATGACCAATACACTGGATTTAAGCCTACTGAAAGACGGTGATTTCCGCAAAACATTACCTCGTTACCAAGCTGAACATGCTGAAAACAATACAGCGCTGGCAAAGGGTTTTGCACTTATTGCCAAACATAAAAACTGCACCCCATCACAACTGGCCCTGGCTTGGGTATTGGCCCAGGGAGAGCATATCATCCCCATTCCCGGGACCAAACGTAGAACGTATTTAATGGAGAATGTCGGTGCCATAGGCATGGTGCTTACGAAACATGAATTAGCGGAAATTGAAGACTTGCTGGCAAAATATCCGAATATCGGAGATCGCTATAATGCAAACAGCAATAAACTGGTAGATAAGAATTAAGTACGTTACCGGCCACTAAAGAAGCAAGAAAAGATGTCAACTCATTAATCAAATTTATTTCATTGAATATAAGCAGCTCATTGCAAACGACCTCCAATAATCCTTCCTTTTATACTTTGCTCCTAACCGACTTCTTCCTGCTGTAGAAAATCTTTGTTGTTGTTAGTAACGAAGTCGTAAAATTACCAAAACCCTGCTTTTATGGAACCAAAATTATTACCTGATGTTAGGTTGTTTTGATAATTACCATCCTGTCAAAACCTATATTTACATTGTAGGATTATGAACAGGATGGGGACCTGAACTTCTACCCGACCATCCGGAGCACGATAAAGCTATACACCGGCAACTATACAGGCTATCTACCTCCGGAGAAACTCCTGGGAACCTCCCGAAAAAGGACTTATAAAAGAGTTCCTAAAAAGATTGGAAATACATAGACAATACATAGTTAATATATACCTATATAAATATGTTTTGAATATGTATCATATAAGTATTATATATGTTTTATATATGTATTATATAAGGC
>JAUZOM010000297.1 GCA_030706465.1 Bacteroidota bacterium
AATACAAAGTTGATTTTACGTATCAATATAACGTTGCAGAAATTGCAGCTAAAAATGGGGTATCACAGTATGTATTGATCTCATCGGCCAGTGCAAATTCCAAATCTAAAAACTTTTATATTAGGACAAAAGGAGAACTCGAAGTTGCAGTTCGGGCCCTACCATTCATAAAAATCAGTATTCTCAGGCCCGGCCAATTAGATGGCAAACGGATTCAGAAAAGGTTAGCCGAAAGAATCGGACTTTATATTATGAAAGGACTGAACAGGATAGGTTTGTTTAAACGCTATAAACCGATTCCGGCTAGTAAGGTCGCAAAAGCTATGCTGTCGGCTGTGAAAGAAAGTCATTCCTCCATTTACACATTAGATGAAGTTTTTAAATTAGCTGAGTAATTGCAGACTACTTATCCGATTCACTTTTATTATTTTTTGAAAAAAATCTAAGCTCTTATAAAATACTATTCTTCCGGAGCTAAAATATCAGAATTATAAGAATCATTTAAAATTTTCAGTTTTATATAGAACCCTATAAACCAACGATTAACCTGATTAATAAACAGAGTCACAAAATATAAAACCTAACGGACCTTGATTCATAAACCCGAAATTAATCCCGGTAGGAGAAGGGAGATATTTTGATCTTATCTTTTTGTTTTTGCTCTTTTTATTCATCCCAATCCAACGGATCTCGTTCTGTCTTTGTTTTTGGTATAAAGAAGAAACGAAAAGACTTTCGACAGGGTTTAGATAGGTATACCTATCCGAACCCTCACTGAACCCCCTCTATACCTAAAGCAAACCAAAAGCGGGTTCATAAGCAGGGTAAAGGATGAATTATCAATTCTGTTATAAATTCAATAGAAGAAATTTTGGCGAGAACTCAGTCGACAGACTTATAATAACCCCGGCTGTATACAAAAAATAATTCCGGTGATACAATGGATAATCATATATAAATCCGGTATCCTGATGTTGCTCCGAATAAAATACCCGAATTAAGTATATCCATTGCCTTTCAATAAGAAACAGTCCTATATTGGAATATTAAAACATCGATCATCTGCAAGAAATAAATTCTGATGAAAAAAAGTATTATAATAGTTATAATCGCATTCCTGCCTGTTTTTATTTTTTCCCAAGCCTTCAAAGCAGGTAAAATATCCCCTTTCACAGCGCACTTTCTGACTACTACCAACGGAAAAACGACCGATTCTACAGCTATCGAGAAACTTCAAAACCGGTTCCTGATAAAGAAAATAAGTAGTCAATCCTATGTAAATGCATTTATACTTTTAAATGATAATGCTGATCTTGATGTTCTACGAGCGAATGGTGTAAAAATAAATACTGTATTACCAAATATTATTACAGCACAAGTACCTGTACAAGACCTCGAGAATATTGCCTTGCTTCCCGAAGTGAAAAATTTACAAATAGCTATTCCGGTTCACCGTAAAATGGATAAAGCAAGAATAGCAACCAACGTTGATAAAGTTCAAGCAGGTACCAATTTATCACTGCCCTTTTTAGGAAAGCATGTCGTTATTGGAATAATTGATAGCGGAATCGAATATAGACACATTAACTTTTTCGATTCAACGGGAACAACTTTACGAATAAAACACGTCTGGGATCAAAACATAACCGGAACACCACCCAGTGGATTCTCGTATGGAAATGAATACACCACACAAGCATCCATACTTGCCGCAAAATTTGACAATCAAACAGAGACACACGGTACGCACGTGACAGGGATTGCTGCCGGAGCAGACAAAAGCAACAACAATATATATTATGGTGTTGCTCCGGATGCCGATATTGCCCTGGTGAGTTATAACCTAAACGATCAAACTACCGATAATGTCAGCATTTTAGATGGTATAAAATACATTTATGACTATGCCACTTCTGTAAATGAACCCTGTGTTATTAATATGAGCCTGGGAACCCATATCGGGCCACACGATGGGACCTCCTTATTTGATCAGACTTGTGATGCTCAACAAGGAAAAGGAAGATTATTAGTAGGTGCTGCCGGGAATGAAGGTTCTGACAGTTTGCATGTTTCCCAAACTTTTACACCGGTTAATACTACTTTAAAAACTTTTTTCACGTATTACAAAGACACACAGCTTATCGGATACACCGATATCTGGGGTGATGCCAATAAAAATTTTTCTATCCGCGTAGTGGTTTACAACAAAAACACAGGAAAGGAAATTTACAGTACCCCAAGTTTGAATGCAGCAACATCTGATAGTAGATCTGATACGCTCGCAGCAACAAATGGTGCAGTTGGTACCATTCAGATATATACCGAAAGGAATCAATCAAATAACAAACCAAATGCTTTTGTGGTTTCGGATATGAACAGTATTAATTCCGGGAATTACATCGGAATTATTATAACTGCTCAGGATGGGACAGTACATGCCTGGGCGGATGATAACTATTCTTATTTCACAGGTAACAACCTGAATGGGTGGACGGTTGGAAATTCGAATAATTCAATGGGCGAGATTGGCGGAACCGGAAAGCAAATTATTTCCGCAGGGGCATTTGTAAGTAAAACCAGCTTTACAAATACATTAAGACAGACTCTGAAAAATACTTACGAAACCCTGAACCATATAGCCAGTTTCTCCAGTAAAGGTCCGACAATTGATGGCAGGACCAAACCTGATATTGCAGCACCCGGCTCATTAGTTGTTTCTTCCTATTCAAGTGCCATCATTAAAGACCCCAATTATTCGAGCGACCTTGTCAAAGTAAGCAATGTCAACGGAAATTCCTATTATTACGGTATATTACAAGGCACCTCCATGGCTTCCCCTATGGTTACGGGAATTTTAGCCACCTGGCTGGAAGCAAAAAATGATTTATCCCCGGATGAAGTTCGTACTGTTTTTAAACAAACGGCAATTTCAGATACATTTACAGGAACTATACCTTCAAATGGAAGTGATACATGGGGCTTTGGAAAGATTGATGCATGGAATGGCATTATCGCGTGTCTGAAATTAGAAGTTTTGCAGAAAATAGAAGCTTCAAATGAAAATTACATTATTTATCCAAATCCGGCAACTGGCACATTCAGTGTTTTATTTGGGAGAAAAGATTCAAATGTTCAACTCACGGTATATTCTTTAAATGGCCGGAAAGTATTCTCAAAACAAGTTGGAACTGTTTCAGCTGCGCAAGAACTGGACATTAACTTATCAAACCTAGCTACGGGAGCCTACCTCGTAACTTTGAGCGGAAACCTGCAATACAAAACCTACCATCTTCTAAAAAGATAAGTAAACCCGAGCTTCAAGAATTAATCTATTTTTCTTTATCAGGAAGAGATTACTTCCTTTAATTTTGAGTACATTTCATTCAAATATTCCGTTTATACGTTGTATTGAAAAAAGACACTCCGCTCGCACCCTGAACCGAGATAAATATTTCATTCAGCACAGAAAAGCGGTAACTTTCAATTTATAATTAGCGGGTCCTATATTATATCGTTTTGCCTTAATTTCATCTCTTTTCATTCAAAAAATTCATAATATTTGATCTATTTCTTTCAAACACATTTAATTTGAAACACGACTTTATCGACTGTAGAATAGATAATTAGACAAACATGGCGCTCCTTCGAATAATTTTTAT
>JAUZOM010000298.1 GCA_030706465.1 Bacteroidota bacterium
CCGTGGTGAACTATCTGATCAATGCGGGCATCTCGGCAAACCGGTTGAGTTATGCCGGATATGGTGCAACCTGTCCTATTGACACAAATCTGACCGATGAAGGCAGAGCTAAAAACCGGCGTACAGAATTTAAGATCGAGTAAAAAAAGGATCGTTTACAATCGGTAAAGTACTTCGTGTTTATTTCTGTTTGTAGGGATTTTCGGAAATGGGACAGCCTGGAGAAAATAGAAAACCGAGGGTCCTGAATATTTTAAAGCCAACACCCCTGCAGCAGCGGATCAGGTTGCATATAACAACTACATTCGGTAGGGATGGCTCTTGTGGCCTTCCGCGTGTAAAGCACACACCAGCAACTGTCTAGAATCAATGTTTAGTTACTCCACCACCAAGCTTTAAATGCGTTTCCTGATAAAAGGATGGTTGTTTAACAGCTAACAGCAATAGCCAATAGCCAATAGCCAACTGCCAATCGGAAATCAATTGATTAAACAAGTTCGCATAAATGCTCGTTTCAATCCTTGTTTAATACAAACGCAAACGGTAGTAGTTCTTCGATAGAAGTGACGAGTGTTTTGGAGAAGGTCAGATTGCTGCAAAACACTGCAATATTCTTTCCCGACACCTGCGATGCTTCATAAATAAATTGCCGGCATCTTCCGCATGGGGTTGCGGGCTGCTGATCTTTCCCGTCTTTAAAACCACCAACTATGGCAATGGCTTCAATATTAAAATCTCCATTGGCATTGGCACTCAGAATGGCTCCCGGTTCGGCGCAGATAGAGACCCCGAAAGAAGCATTTTCCATGTTGGTCCCGGTATATACCTTGCCAGATGAAGTTCTGACGGCCGCTCCTACAAAAAATCCGGAATAGTTGTTATAAGCGTTTTCAGAAACCTTTCTGGCTTCGACAAGCAGGTCGGTGATTTCCGGAGGTAAATTATCCTTGTTGGTAATGAATTCTGACATAGTCGCTCGTATTAATTTTATCCGAAAATAATTTATTCAAATGGTCGTATGGAACCCGCACATATGCCCGGTCATCCTTGTTTGCACTTTTCAATCATGCGCGTTTCATAAGAACAGACTTCAACGGTAAATATTTTCGAATGACTTGATATTTAAGTCTTATATTCATAATTATACAAATATAAACTTTATAACAGATAGCTGAAATAATTTTTTAAAAAATATAGATAGAAGACTCTGCACCCGAACTACTATTCCATTGTTTAGTAGTGATAACGCAAAAAAACTCATTCAGCCGCATCTGAAAACAGACATGGGCCGGTTCTTCAAACAGGGAAACTTCTTTAATTAGGGTCCGGGATAAGGGAATAACCCCGTAAGGGATGGCGTCCCTGCGTTTTCAGGCAGGGAGTAACCGTTTCGTTTCAACGAACGATTATTTTGAATTCACTCCAGTTCCAGGGTTTCTAAAGAGTCGTGCAGGCCTTATTACAATACCGGCAGGCCCCTGTCTAAAACCTATAGCTATCTGGTCATACCCAGCCTTCGGAGCCACATCATGATATCGTTTTGAGCCATTTTCACGTAACTGCCCCTTATGGCCAAACCATCCAGTACCTTTGCTTTGGGACAAAGATTTTTCAGGTCCGACACACTCCGTCCTAATCCACTTCCTTCGTGGGTGCAAAAAGGAATGATGATTTTTCCGCTTGAATCATTTTCGGAGAAGAAGGTTTTGACCGGAGCCGGAAATGTGCTCCACCAACAGGGATAGCCAATGAAAATGATGTCGTATTGATTGAAATTATCGATTTTTGATCTGAGGGCGGGCATATATCCTGATCTGAGTTCCTGCCTTGCTACCTCTACTACCGAGTTGTAGTCAACCGGATAATGTTGTACCGATTGAATTTCAAAAATATCGCCACCCATATTTTTATTAATCTGATGAGCGATTACTTGTGTATTTCCGCTATGGGAAAAATAGGCCACAAGAATTTTTTTATCTTCAGGAAAGGATCCACTTTCTCTTGAACTCTTTGAACTAAACATGCTTAAATGTTTTTATTATAGGAATAATAATGACCAAAGATGAAGCGAGCATGATGACGAACAGCAGTGCAATGATCCTGCCAGAATTTCATCTGTGTTTGTGTTTTTTAAACATGCTCGTTTCATCATACAAATTTGGCTTAAAAAATCACAATGCCGTTTATACAAATTACTGTATTTAATACCAATATTACTGAAACAGTCTTATCCATAAATTTTTATAACAAAACATGAGTAATTTTGTAACCGGATTTAAAGATAAAATTATGGATGACATTTTGAAGTTGGAGAATGTTTGTCAATACAACGCATTGATGGGCCAGGAAACTTTGCATCCTTTGGTAAGCGTCATTGATTTCTCAAAGGTGAAACCAATAAAACATGCGCGCATGAATCTTGGTTTTTATACCATTTTCTTAAAAGAAGTCAAGTGCGGTGACATAAAATACGGACGCAACTATTACGATTATCAGGAAGGGACACTTGTCTTCATGGCCCCCGGACAGATTGCTGGCTTTGATAACAACAACGAGTATTTTCAACCCAAAGGATGGGCATTGTTGTTTCATCCTGATTTGATACGCGGTACCGCCCTCGGTCATCATATCAAGGATTATACCTTCTTTTCATACGAAGTGAACGAAGCGCTTCACTTGTCGGAGAAAGAACGGCAACTCGTTATCGACTGCCTGACCAATATTGAAATTGAATTGAGTCATGCAATCGATAAACACAGCAAAACTTTAATTGTAACCAATATCGAATTGCTTCTCAATTACTGTGTGCGTTTTTACGATCGTCAATTCATCTCGCGTGGAAATGTCAACAGCGACCTTTTGATAAGGTTTGAAAAGTTGTTGGACGATTATTTCATATCGGATAAACCTCAAGCCCTGGGACTGCCTTCCGTTCAATATTGCGCCAGTCAGCTTCATTTGTCTGCAAACTACCTGGGCGATCTGATTAAAAAAGAAACCGGAAAGTCGGCACAGGAATACCTCCAGTTAAAGCTGATGGATGTTGCAAAAGAGAAAGTCTTCGATACAAGCAAGTCGGTCAGCGAAATAGCATATGAACTGGGATTCAAATATCCCCAGCATTTCAGCCGGCTGTTTAAAAAATGTGTTGGATTTTCTCCAAATGAATACCGGTCCCAGAATTAAATAAAAAGCCTGCAAATCAAATGAGTTGCAGGCTTTTTTAATTCATTTCCCGTGAGACTATTTTGCCTTACGAATTGTGACCAGCTTAACCCCGTGAGGTGCCACATCGGCGGCAAATGAACCTGTAAATTGACCCAGGTCTTTTTGCCTCCATGCATCCCTTACGACCTGTTTGCCTTTGACCCCGATAACCGACCAATCGGCTCTGATCTTGGCCGTAGCTAGACTCCGGTTAAACATTCCAACGGCTTTTGAGCCATCTTCCATATCCTTAACCCAAATTTCAAGTCCACCCTCCTTATAAACAC
>JAUZOM010000299.1 GCA_030706465.1 Bacteroidota bacterium
GGGTAAGTCTGAAACAAGCTGACTTTGTGAAGACATTCTGTCAAGTTAAATTCAAGTTGTTCAAACTTATGGGGCCTTTTCGGGTTTAAACATTCACATGCTGCAAATAAGGTGGATATGCAGTACGGCTTTTCTGAGAATAACTCAGTATTTTTGTTAGCCTGGAAGAAATAAAAATGTGCAGTAGCTCAAATAATTATCACGGCATTATAATTGAATGCAAAGCGATGGATATACATTAAAGAAATAACTAAAATACAATGTGAACCTGGTATTTATGGAAATACAAACACCGATGAACCGAGCATACTTACGAGCTCTATACGACCTATTTAATTAAATTATTTAACTATGAAACGAGCATGTTTGGAAATACAAACACCGATGAAAATCTTGCATGCGAGTTCCATCTGACCAATTTATTACAAATTATTTACAGATGAAAAATTTTGAATTTTATAACCCGGTTAAAGTGATCTTTGGTAAAGATCAGCTTTCCAAACTCTCAAAACTAATCCCGAAAGGAAATAGCGTATTGATGCTCTATGGTGGTGGAAGCATTAAGAAGAACGGGGTGTACAACAAGGTGAAAGAGAGCCTGAAAGATTACACGGTATTCGAATTTGGCGGGATCGAACCCAATCCCCATTACGAGACAGCAATGAAAGCAGTTGAGCTGATTCAAAAGGAAAAAATTGATTTTCTGTTGGCCGTCGGCGGCGGCTCAGTGATAGATGCCACTAAATTCATTGCAGCAGCAGCCCTCTATACCGCAGGTGATCCGTGGGATATCTTGTCCAAAGATAAAATGGTTGAAGCTGCATTACCGCTGGGTTCCATCTTAACGTTACCGGCAACCGGTTCGGAAATGAATGCCAACGCTGTTGTCACACGCGTTTCATCCAATGAAAAGTTTGCGTTCAACAGTCCGCTGGTTTATCCAAAGTTTTCATTTTTGTTGCCCGATGCCGCAGGGTTTCTGCCTCGGCATCAGGTTGCAAATGGCATTGTGGATGCATTCGTTCACGTTGTAGAACAATATCTCACTTTCCCTGTAAATGCGCCGTTGCAGGATCGTATGGCTGAATCCATTTTACAGACACTTGTTGAAGTAGGGCCCACAGTATACCACAATCCTGCAGATTATGAAGCAATGTCGAATCTGATGTGGTGTGCTACGATGGCTTTGAATGGATTGATTTCATGCGGAGTTCCGGGTGATTGGTCTGTACATACGATTGGCCATGAGCTCACTGCAATTCACAATATCGACCACGCCAGGACGCTCGCAGTTGTACTTCCCGGTCTCTGGTCGGTACTTAAAAACGAAAAGCGGGAAAAACTCCTTCAATATGGTGCACGTGTCCTGAATATCACGGCCGGAACAGAAGATGAACGCATTGAAAACACCATTCTCAAGACCGTTGAATTTTTTGAATCACTTGGAATTAAAACACGTTTGGCAGACTATAATGTAACCGGAAACACCATCGATAAAATCGTGAAACGGTTTGAAGACAGGGGCTGGAAGGCTATGGGCGATCGGAATTTAATCACTCCAAATGTCGTTCGGAAAGTACTTGAACATCAGCTTTGTAGCAGATAGCGCAAAGGAAGGTCTTGTTGTATATACCGGACAATCTGCGCGGCTGACTTAAAATAGCGCAATCCATATCCTTAAATGGATAATATTGGACATTCCCTTCATCCTGCTTCAAATTTTGTGAAGCAAAATCGGTGAAGGAAGTGTCCAATTTGCTTTTTTATTTTAGTGTAGAGAACTGAAATAACAGGAGCGTGTTTAAGCCCGATCTCTCCATTTTGCTCAAATGATTTGAGCCTTGAGGGCTTCTTTTTGCAATTAACTCACTTTATTTCGAAAGGCCTTGAGGAGCTTTAAATAGGACCAGCCAGGCTTGAAAAATGAAAAAATTACGTCGTGTAATAAGGCGTGAAACAGGGAACTTCGAGTAGAAATATTGTGTCTTTTAAACTTATTAAGATTCTTGTTATCAGCGTGTAGTATTGATTTTTTCATCACTTTGCCCTAAAATCAGAATGAAATTTCCAAATCCCAATAAATCTAATTTCGAAATTACTAAATTTGCAGCGGAAAGATTTTCACCGTACTAAAATAAGCGGTAACGTGAAATCATAACCTACATATCAAATGTGTTTTTATAGCAGACAAACCAAGAAAGCGGTTGAGTTGGTCAATCGTTTTAAGGCCAGGATTGTTAACGAACTGCAGTTTGAACTGGCTTATGAATACAATGGCTTTTCTTTTCCGAAAACGCCGGTCATTACAAACAAAGACAAAAGTGTCATTGATTTTTTACAGTGGGGACTCATCCCTATCTGGGCTAAAGACGAAAGCATCAGGCAGAACACGCTCAATGCCAAAATAGAGACTTTGGCAGAAAAGCAGGCCTTTAAAGACAATCTGAAAAACAGGTGCCTGATCATAGCCAATGGGTTTTATGAATGGAAGTGGCTCGATAAGAAAGGTAAGGAAAAACAAAAATATATCATCACGCTCCCCGGAGAAGAGTTATACTGTTATGCAGGGCTCTGGTCCAGATGGGTGAATACGGAAACAGGCGAAATTGTGAAAAGCTATACGATTGTCACAACGGAAGCCAATCCTCTGATGAGCGAGATCAACAATTCCAAGAAAAGGATGCCGGTTATTCTGACACGTGATCAAGAAAGCGAATGGTTAAGCGGACGACATGTAAAGGATTTCGTACGTCCGGAATTGAATCTGATAGCTACCCCAATCTGATAATTTTTGCACCGCCCGATGCAATCGTGAAAGGGAAAAAAGCAAGTTTAAAGAATATCTGAAATTGAAGGTAAAAGGGTGGTGAAATTTAGGTTTAAAGGATACTTTATGGATACTTTATGGATACTTGAAGGATACTTTATGGATACCCTTAGAGTATCCATTTAGAATCTTTCAACTATGGATCAATTTTTTTTCAATTATCCTGGTTACCTGCAGCGTATGGGAAGGGTAGGTACATGTTTCCAAATGGGTGTAATTTTCCTATGATTCTTTTAAAAAAGATCCCTTCGCCCAATCATTTTACAAACTTACATAATAATCTGATTCATTCGCACACCGAATAAAAATCAAGGTCACCGCCAAAGACATTGTTGAAGCCGAACGCGAGGTTCGGGGTGTCTCTTTATGCGTAATAATTTGTATAAAACAGGTCGCACGGAAATCGCATGGATGATTTTCATGTTTATTGTGTTTTAAAACATGCTGGTTTGTGTTTTATTATATGCCTGATAACTATGAATATATGTATCTTGGTTTAATCAAATAACAGGCAGTCAATAAATTAATTTATCATTTTTTTATTAAATTTAAACAGATTTAAAATAGTAAATTTATTATTCATACTTTTATCTGTCTTGGAGGAATTGGGTTTGGGATAGGAAAAACCTTAAAAAAATCTGAACTGATGAC
>JAUZOM010000003.1 GCA_030706465.1 Bacteroidota bacterium
AAGATTCCGTTGCTAAAGAAAATCCCGATAACCAGTATATGTACTAAATAGATTCCATAACTGTAGTTGCTGATTGTACGTTGAAGCAGCAACAGATATTTGTTCTTAACTCCGGAGTCCTTTATCCATAAGAAGATTGCCACAGCCTGAACGATGGCATTTATCGTTAAATAGCCATACATGCTCAGGTCTAAGCTATGAGCGTTCCGGCTAAAAACGTAAGTTAAGATAGCTGAGGTTATCATACTTAAAAAGAAAACCGCCGAAGCAAGGAACCTGATTTTAATTGAAGCAACTGTAAATTTACCAAGATAATAACCCAGCAGCAAATAACCGGAATATAAAAAGTAACCCAGAAATTTACTTCCGTACTCCCCTGACCAATTATAAAGATTTAATGGCACAGAACGACAAATAAAGGCCAGTATAACCCAGCCTAACAAGATACATGCGATTGCCGTCTTATTCAATCTTCGCACCCCTTTCCCCAAAAAAGGGACAAAGAGATAAATAAACAGGATCATGTAAATATACCAGAAATGCTTTGAAATCCCTTCTGCAAAAAAAAGATTTATGCCCCAATGCAAAATAGCAGATACCCCGTGAGGCTGTATTTCCGGAATAAGCACGATCCACCTGTACACCCAATATACCACCGCCCAGAACAGGAATGGAACAAGTACGCGTGAGATCCTTTTCCTGTAAAACTCTCCCAACCTATACTCTTTCCCTAGCAGGGTAGCTCCGCTTATCATTAAAAAAAGCGGGACAGCAAACCGTACGGCACTATTCAGGATATTCCCGATCCACCAATACTCCATATTTTTACCGTAAATCATTTTTACAGTCGGGGTGGATACATGGATCATGATTACACCAAGCATTGCTAATGCCCTTAACGAGTCAAGCCATTGTATGCTTTTGTTTGTGGAATCCATTGATTCTTCAGCTTTTCATATTCTTAGATTTGATAAGTATTTCCGCCAACTCTAAATCAAATCCTGTTGTAATCTTAATATTCTCACGATTTCCCTTCACTAATTTTATTTCTTCTCCAAGGGCTTCCACTACCGAGGCATCATCTGTGAAAAGAGGAGAAAAGTTCTGCCCATAGGCTTTCTTTAACATCTCACCATCGAAGACCTGAGGAGTTTGTACCAATTTATAGAGAGTCCTATCTACCGATTGGCTTCCATTTGCCGTTATTTGCCGGATACTATCCACCGGATCAATTACCGGGATGGCAGTACCATATTTCTCAGCTTCTTCGAAACAGCGTGCTATGGTCTCCGTACTAACCAATGGACGCACTCCATCATGCACTGCCACCAGTGCATTTGCCGGAATGACCTCCAATCCGTTTTTCACGGAATGGAAACGGTTATCACCACCTGCTACAATTTGATGCTGAACGCTGAAGGAATGTCTTTTACAGAGCTCTTGCCAGGCATTTATCTGATCAACTGGCAAGACTAAAATAAGTTGAATGAATGCATCATACCGCTGGAATGCTTCGAGTGTATGCATTAAAATGGGTTTCCCCTGTATTTCTATAAATTGTTTGGGAATGTCGGTTTGCATCCGTACTCCTTTTCCACCGGCAACAATAATAGCAATTTTGGTCTTTGTCATGGCAAGAATAAAAAAACTAAAGCAAAGATAAGCATTAAGTCATAGGAAATAAATAATGTCGTACGATTTTATAGAAAACTTTCGTTTTATCAGAGCGAAGACCGGAGATCAGACATAGCAATACCGAAAAAATAAAATAAAAAAACGGATTGGGTCACGCAAACCGGGTAACGGATATTTATACCAAACAAAGGCTTGAAAACTAAAAAAAACGGTCACCGATGCCCCATATACTTAAAGGATAAGTCATTGATAATAAATAATTAGCAATCATCAAAAAAATTGATTCTTAGACGATTGCAAAATATATAGACAACTAATTTACAGAACATGTCTGAAAAACCGCAACATTTGTATAACTTTGCACCCTAAAAAAATCCGAAAAATGGAACGAAAAATCTTTAGTCTTATTATAGCTTTGGCACTGATTGTGGGTATTTTAGAGGCCCAACAAAACCCGGATTCGAAACGAACCAATATTCTTGAAGCACTCTCAACTCCCGATTCAATAACACATGCCACGGTGAAAATTCATCAGGACAAACGAATTGAGTCCTTGCTGGCTAGCAGGAAACTCTCAACTAAATCCCAGGATCAAAATACGGCAAATGGGTATCGCGTCCAGGTTTTTTCAAGCAACATACAGCGTAGCGGTAAAACTGAAGCTTTTAAGATCGAAAAACAGATACAGGAAGTTTTCCCCGACCAAACAGTCTATGTTAATTATTCATCGCCATTTTGGAAAGTACGGGTTGGTGATTTCTTGACACAGGTTGAGGCCAGGGCATTTCGAACCAAATTGATTGAAGCTTTTCCAACCATGAAAAGTGAGATTTATATCGTTCGGGAGCAAATAATCATTTCAGGTTCTAAATAAAAAACAGGATGGACTATAATATCAATCAACAGGTTCCTTTTGATGCAGAAAAAACGGAACAAATTGCTCAACATTACAAACAAATTATTGAACTTCTGGGTGAAAATGTGGATCGTGAAGGTTTACTGAAAACGCCGGAGCGAGTAGCACGGGCATTGCAATTCTTGATGCAGGGCTATGACCAGGATCCGGAAGAAATTATCCGGACAGCTATGTTTACGGAGAATTACCGTCAAATGGTCATTGTAAAGGATATTGATTTTTATTCAATGTGTGAACATCACATGCTTCCGTTTTTCGGCAAGGCACATATTGCTTATATTCCGAATAAACAGATTACCGGATTGAGTAAAATAGCCCGGATTGTAGAACTTTATGCCCGCAGGATGCAGGTTCAGGAACGCATGACCACTCAAATTAAAGAATGCATCCAGAAAACGCTTAATCCAATGGGGGTAATGGTCATCATTGAGGCTCAACACCTATGTATGCAAATGCGTGGCGTACAAAAGCAACATTCCGTTACTACAACTTCTGATTTTACGGGTGTATTTGAACAAGCTAAAACCCGTGAGGAATTTATAAATCTGATCAATAAGAAGTAGGGCAAGAGTCCTGCTTCATTCTTTTTTCCACCAACTCGTCAGCAAGCCGGACACAATCGATGCACGGAAAATTAGTTGATTTGATTGGCAAACAACGAGTTTCCCCTACCCTCTCATTGAACTCTTCGGTAATGCCGGGCTTCCCGGCTTGACGGAGTAATCGTTCTGAGGAAAACAAGGCTCCGCAGATTCCCCCTTGGGCACGGCCGCCTCCCCAGGCTCGATATTCTTCAATCTCCTGGTCTGTAATATCAAACTCCTTTTGAAACCCCTTCAGTATTGCTTGTGCGCAATTCAGTTTTTCAGGCAGCGTATGAAAATAGAGCTCTGATCCTTTGCGGTTATATTGATTCTTCATCTTCTTTAGTTCCAAAATTCATTTTTTTATCAATAATATATTCCGGTCTGTTTTTTATTTCGTCAAATAAGTTGCCAATGTAGGAACCTACAATTCCGATGGTAAGCAATTGAACTCCACCAAAGAAAATAATCAACACGAATAAGGAAGTCCAGCCTGAGTTTGCATGAGTAAATCCCATTATTTTCCCTAATATGGACCAAGCCCCCAATATTAAAGAAAATATTACAGAGAAGAATCCTAACGCCGTGGCCAGTTTTAATGGTTTTGTTGAAAAATAGAGTAAGGAAGTTGTTGCCAATTTCAACATTTTCGAAAAAGGATACTTTGTTTCCCCGGCAAAACGGGCTTCCCGTTCATAATAGAATGGAACTTGCTTAAATCCAATCCAGGACACCAATCCGCGTATATACTTCCCCTTTTCGTGCATTTGATTGAACTCACGAATTATGCTTTTGTCAATTAACCGGAAATCACCGGTGTCGACCGGAAGCTTTACTTCAGAAAAAAAGTTGAGCAAACGATAAAATGCTTTAGCAGACAGTTTCTTAAAGATTCCTTCTCCTTTTCGTGACTTTCGGACACAATAGACTACCTGTGCATTAGTATCCTGCATTGTTTTAATCAGATCTGGAATTATTTCAGGAGGGTCTTGCAAATCAGCATCAATAATTACGGCCATATCGGAGGTGCAATGATTCAATCCCGCAGTTACCGCTTTTTGATGTCCAAAATTTCGGGAAAAAGATATTAATTTTACATTTTTATCTTTTGATGAAAAGCCTGACAATAAGGCTTCTGTCCGGTCAATACTGCCATCGTTAATGAATATAATTTGTGTTGAAAGTTCAAGCTTTGATAAAACATTTTTAATCCGTCTGTAAGATTCTTCGATTACTTCTTCTTCATTAAAACAGGGTACAATAACACTAAGCGATTTATTCATTATGGATTAGTTTTTAAAAGTATAGTATTTGTTTAATACAAAATTGATACAGGTATAAACTACGATTGACAACAACTGGCAAAAATAAGGATCAATAGACGTAAAGTGTAACAATAAATACAAATTTCCCAACTGAAACAAATAGGAGATAGCAAAGGTAAGTATAAATTTAAAAACCGTCACACCCAAGTTGGTCTTACTTTCAAAAGTCCATTTTCGATTCCAGATAAAGCTGTTTATTAAACCAACAATGTATCCTATTAAATTCGAAAAATAATCAGAGCAATGTAATACTTTCAACAAAAACCAAATGGTTAGAGCAGTAAGTAATGTATTGGAGATGCCAACAATTCCAAACTTTAGAAACTGAATAAATGATTTGTATTCTCTCATCGTTTTGCGGTTTTTTTATACAACACATTTTTATATATTGTAATGTAAATCAATCCTTTTTCAAATTTCTTTATCGGTATCCAATGAGTTTGAACTTTTAATTCATCTGCAAATGAATCTTCAACGTTAGAGATATTTGAATAGATAAAATATTTGCAATTTACATCATTTCCAACAGTTTTTCCTTCATTTTTAAGTTCCACAAAACCCCGGTTCCCATATAAACAAAATCCTGCTGAAATTTGCGTATAATCCAGTTTCTGTTCATCTATATAATTAAAACATCTTTCTCTTAATTCATAATAGGGCAAATGGGATAATGTACAATCCCACGATTTCGCAATTTTATCAGGATATATCCATAAGTTCCCAGTCAATTCAAAAAACAGTATCACCACAAGAATTATCTTCGTTTTCTTTTTGTTGAAAAATTTATTGACTCCTAATAATGCCAAGAGTGTTAACAGAAAGAATTGCGGCATAAAATACCTCCCTGAAAAAGGCATTTGCGTAATAAAAATAAAGAGAACATATAGGCCTGTCAGTAAAATGAAAAACAATAAAATAGTTTTAAATTCAATGGTTAATTTCGCTTTTGTTTTCAGCGTTTTGTAGGCAACAAAGATTCCGATAGCCCAAATGACAATCCGTCCATTTTCTATTGAACGAAGTCCAAATTCAGCCAAATGTTTAATGATTCTGACAATTCCATTTGGCAATGAATAATGAATATTGTCTGTTGAATTAGAGAAAAACCAGCCGTTAGCAATAAAATAACAGGTAAAATATCCTCCCAATAATAAAAAAGTCGGCAGATAAGGTAATGTAATTTTAACAACTGAACGAATATTCAGCCTTGCCGGGGTTTGCTGATAAATGTAGTAGAAATGGACTAAAAATAAGATGCTCCCTACAAATATCCCCCTCATATTAATGCAGCAAAGAAAAAACACTCCAATGGAGAGTAGCAGTGGTTTGTTTTCCATGATCGCGCGGAGTGATATAATAAATGCGGTGAACAAGATAAAATCGGGAGATGATATCGAGAATTGAGTCAGGAGCGTAGATTCCAACATTGCAATGAGTAGTACCCAGCCTGATAACTTTTCTGGGAATAGTCGTTTTACAATTTTCCAAACATTATGGATCAGAACAAGTGCCCAGAAAAAAATAAAAACATGCGAAACCCAAATTTTATAACCGAACACTTTCCATAAAACAGCTGTCATCATTCCCATCAAAGGTGGATGATATCCGGTTCCTACAATTTCGGATCCTGAATTTTGCGCAGGTATCAAAAATTTATGAAAATCAGTCAAATAGAACCAATGTGCTTCGTTGGAAATTTGCTGGATGTTATCCCAGAAATAACAGTGATTGATACATAAAGCTGTAAGCAAAGTGTAAATTAGCACTACTGAAAGCTGAAAAATCACATTAATCCTATTTTCTGATTTCATTTGATTGAATTTTTAGGCTTGTAACAAAATCAATTACAGTTAAAATAATAACTAAAGAATAAACAACAAACGCCGGGGACATCGGAAGCACATCGTTAAACCGGGAACATCGGGTATAAGAATATAATGAAACAAGCAAGATGCCTAATGGCAAATGAATATTCTTACGAAGTACCAAATAATACAGTACTCCAACCAAATCTCCTAAATACATATACCTTTCATGCATACCAGGCAACATATATGGAACAATGATTGAGCTTAAAAAAGCCAGTCTAATCCAATTTTCATAGGTAAAAGAGAACTGTTTATTGCTTAACCATAACCCGGAAAATAAAGTTATAATTATTGTAGCAACGATTCCTATTATTTTGACCGGTTCATAAAACACATTATTAATCCAAATATATAGATTGGGGAAATTCATCGTAAGAAGTCTATAATGGTCTGTCTGCGATAAATATACTCTTAACAGTTCAGAAAAATCTCTGCCGTATAACCATGTAGGCAAAATACTTAATATGAAAATAGATGGAATTAGAAAAAAATAATACCAACATATGTTTCCTTTAAGCATTGACACAAAGAAAAAAGGCAGAATAAAGACCGTTTGCATTTTAAATGCAAATGCAAGCCCTAAAAGAGCAATTGAAAGTACATTCTTGTTTCTCAATGCAAAATAAATACTTCCCAGAATAATACTTGCGTAAATTGAGTCACATTGGGATAAATAGGAACTATTTAGCATTATGGTAGGTAACAATGGTATAACGGCGAAGGAAATCAAAAATATCAGGTTTGATTTATATTTTTGATATGCAATTTTACCGATAAAAAAAGCAGCTAAATATTCAAATAGAATGGAAACAATTTTTACTGAATACAAAGGATTAAACCCGAATTTAGTAATGGAAATCAGAATATAAATGTAGGATGGCGTATAATCGTAAAAGTTGTATTTTAAGGATGAAGCGTAACCGTGAGATCTAATAAATTCAATCCAAGGTTCCAAAAACACAACATAATCTCCCGTTTTTACAGGGAGTAGAATTAATTTAAAAATTATTCCAAATACTATTATCGCAAACCAAGTTATTTTATGCAAAAAAAGATGATATACCTTGTTGTTTAATGTCATAATGCAAAATAGCTTTTCAGTTATGGATTAACAAGCTTTCCTTTGATTCAATCGTAAAATTATTTTCCAAAGAAACAAGACAATAAGGAAGCAATAAACTAAAATATGAAATGTCACAAATATAATCACTAAATAGGTTATTTTTTGCACCATCCGCATAAATCAAACCAATTTGCGATAGTAACATGAAAATGAAGATAAAAAGTGAGGTAATATTAAAAAATTGTTGAATGTTTTTCCATTGAAGAGCCATGATACAACCTAAAATTATCATGGATATGAATATATATATATTCCCTTTGTCGGCTTGAGACATAAATGGATTTCGTGTAAAAAAGATCCAGGTATTTGTATCCCAAAAAACAAATGGAGAAAATACTAAAGAGAAAGTTGCCAATACAACGGTTAGAAAAACAATTTTTTGCTTACATGGTAGTTGAAGGTATGGTTTGAAGAAATACAATGCTAAGGGTATAATGGCTGTCAATCTTGTTGATGAAATTAATCCACACACAATAGCAATTAAAAAAAAACTATTTGAAATTGAACGACCACTTTTAGTTAGCCAAAGTATTAAGATAAATACTAAAAAAGCATTATTAAGAGCATCGCTTCTTACGGCCACCTCCCACCAGTAGGCAGGAGAAAAACAAAGCATTATTATAAATAATATGGATTTCCGATAGGATGAAAAAAAATATCTTACGAAGTAAACCGTAAGTATTAAAAAGAAAATTAGTCCTATTCCAACATCACCCATAAGATAAAACGGGAAATTAATTGCATGCCAAAGCGGGAATGGGGATGGATAATTTGTCAAACTAACGTGGGTGTGTGCTGAGTATGGATATTTACCCTGAAGAAAATTATCCCAAAAAAATGATAAAGCGGACCAGCGATCAACACGAATGGAATAAGGATCAATGAAAACCAATGCTCCAATTATTATAAGAACCATTACAATCAAAATACTCCAATAAGTAACTTTGTATGTTTTCTCAGAGATTTTATCTGCCAAAGAATAGAAAGAGAATAATGCAATCAGAATGGAAACGATATATATAGATAATGAAACCAATGGGTCAACTCCTGCTCGTGAAAAGTATTTAAAAACAAACAGGCCATTTACAAATAAATACAGGGAGATCGGAATAAGCTGTCTTTTGAAAATTTGAATTATCTCTTTTGTCGGAACCATAATTTATTTAGTTTATCACCAAAATTTTAGTAATTGTACTCTGAGTTCCATCCGCATTGGCACAAATCGCCAAATAAATTCCTGTACTTACTTTCCGTCCATGAATATCTTTGCCATCCCATGTTGCCAAACTGCCATTTGAAACAGTTTCACAGACAAGATTACCATTAATATCTGTAATTTTAACTTGTGTATTATCCATTAAACCGGTGATGGTAATCACGCCGACATAACCCTGTCGAACTGGATTCGGATAAGCATATACATTACCAAATGTACTTCCGGCTTCGTTGGCATCACTTTGGTAAGAGACTATTCCTTGATCAGTTCCAAAGAAAACTTCTCCAGTTAGAGGATTTATTGCCAATGACATAATATTATTTGAAAGTATCGGACTATTTGAAACCGTAAAATGTTGAATAGTTTGTTGTCCATTTTCAGACATTAGATACACTCCGGATGATTTAGTTCCTATCCATTTCCGATTGGCTCCATCTACAGCAATAGCTTGTATATTTTCACCAACCAACAAATAATCTGCTAAATTAGTGCTATCGTTTCGCGGGATTTTCACTCTGGAACAGGTATAATCTGAATTATAGACATTTGCTAGATTACTGAAAAGAAATGGCCCAACATCAGTTCCTACCCACATCACTCCATTTTTATCCTGAACAATAGTATTCACTGCATTTGGATAAACTGGTGTTAATTTTGTTACACCATTATCATCTTGTTCTGGATATGTAAATGGATAAATAAAAACAGATTTGTCATCCGATTGATCGGTTATTGTCCCATTATCATCAAAGACAGCAATTCCGGGAGTAGACCGAACCGAATTAATCCATTTTTGGTTTGGATTTTGATTTGAGATTGTAATTTGTCCAAGAGTCGGTTTTGAAGAGACACAAGGGTAATAAAGTTGGGTCCAGGTTCCATTTGCAAGCAAAACTTTTATGCCATTTAAAACACTCGTGTTTGTCAGAAACAGGTTATTATTTTGATCATAGATAGCGCCATCCAGGCGCATATAATCTATATTCCCAGGGAAAATTGAACTAATAGTACTATTCGTATAATTATACCAATTAACATATACATTGTTTTTAAATTCGAACAATCCATTGCCATAAGAAGTGACAAAGAAATGTTTACTATCTAATGGATCAACAGCCACATTCAAAAAATCTAAAACAGATTGACTTGTCTGATTTTGAATTGTACTTCCATTGATATTTGTCCAAACTCCATTTTCATACATCATAACAACTCCGCGTGTAAAATATCTATCTGCCCATCTTCCTCCTGGGACAACAAATAATTTTTTACCCGAGAATGTCATACTCCAAGGCATATTAACGGCAGGTCCTGCCGGTTTAAAGTAGTTAATTGTAGGAGTTCCGGTACTATTTTGCTTGTAAGAGATTATTCCCAGACTGTTCGCTGCAAAGTAATAAATATTGTTTTGGGCATCATATTCAGCGTCGCTTATTGTCCCAATATTAGCAACTGGTGTAGGATTGTAATTATTATCTAAAAGATAGACTGAATTGGAAGTGAATACATTCAGACTTGAATTTGTTGCATTAAAATTAGTTACGGAAACATTCGGGAGAATAGGTAACCAGGAAGTCGGTGTATTTTGTTCCCAAAGATATCCGCCACGCAATAAAATGAGTTTACCGTTAAAAGAGGCTATCTTTTGAAAATCACCGGTACCTGGTAATCCCGTTGCAGGGGACCACTCAGCATAGTTAACCAACTGTGCATCAGTAGCAGAAGCATAAAAAATAGTGGAAGCTGTCTGGGCATAAATTATCCCATTATTTATAGTTGTGCTAAGCACTTTTACCTCAGAGGCATTTGGACCAATATAATAGGTGTCTGAGACTTCTTTTTTCTGCATATTTAAAACTACGATTCCAAAATTACAGGAAAGATAAGCCTTATTATCGTAAAATTGGATGTGATTTACAGACTTACTAGAGCTCATTTGTTTGTTGTAAAAGTCAGGTAAGTTTATTACTCCACCGCTTGTTAGCATATCAATATTTCCATTGGTATAAATAATCAATAACACCTTATTGACTGAATCGTATTCAATTCGTGAAATATTTGCATCGTTTAAGCCGCTTAATTTACTGTAGAATTCGATATTTCCATCAAGTTTATCGACCGAGAAAAGTGCACCATCACTCACGGCATATATTTTATTATCAGATTGCGCAATTTGTGAAACGCTGTTATACGCAAAATGAGTACTCCATTTACCCATTGCCACTTGCGACCAGATGGTAAAAGGGAGTATAACAAGTAAAAATCCGGTAATGAATATTATTTTTTTCATAGATTACATTATGCTATTTCGATAATTCTGGAAGTATTAAAGTTGTTCTCAACTTAATAAAACTCAAATACTTTCATTTTATTTTATCGGATGTAAATAAATCTTATTAAATCAATAACTAATTTGGTTAAACAGCAGACAAACAACGGGCAAGTTAATTTGTATTATGCTGCAAAAAAGCTATTAATTTATTTACGGCTAAAGCTCTGTGGCTGATTTGATTTTTCTCATCAGCAGCAAGTTGAGCAAAGCTTAAAGGATAACCTTCCGGTTCAAAAATCGGATCGTAACCAAAACCACTTTCGCCTCTTGGTTGCATCGTAATATTGCCATCAATTTTTCCTTCAAAAAAAAGTGTCTCATTACCAAAAATTAAAGCTATGACTGTTCGGAAACAGGCTTTACGGTTTGTCTTGTTTTCGAGTAAAGACAGAACTTTGCACATGTTATTGAATGAATTATGATCTTCACCCGCATACCGTGCTGAATAAACTCCCGGTTCTCCTCCCAACTCTTCAACCTCCAGACCTGTATCATCTGCAAAACAATCCAATCCGAATTTTTCGTGAATATAGGTTGCTTTCAACAACGCGTTTCCCTCCAACGTATCAGCCGTTTCGGGAATTTCATCTGCACAATTTAGATCAGCTAAACTAATGATTTCAAATTGAGATTCCAGGATAGCCCTCACTTCAGCAAGCTTGTGAGCGTTATTGGTAGCAAAAACCAATTTATTCATGAATAAAACTTATAGTAAATAAAAAAACAACTGATTGCAAAGATAATTATTTTCGGTAATAAAAAATGAACTGGATCTTTTTTAGATGCTAAATAATTAATAATCTATTATGCTATTTCGGCTGACTTCCGAAAGGATAACCTTTTTTTGCCCTACTCAATAGGCAAGTCCTACAATCAAAAGACTTTGTTGTCTTATAGATAAAATCAATCCTTTGTTTTTTCACTTCAGCCCATATTTCAAAAATTTTAAAACGAACTTTGCCATTTTCTGCATCATTATATCCGACACAATCCCTAACAGAATAAAAAGAGGTGTTGAAAACTAAATCCAACACCTCTTTCAAAGAATTATTTAGAAATTATTTAAGTTTTTTCAAGGCTTCTTTAATCCATCCGAATGCTTTTACCAAATTCTCATCGGAAGTAGCGTATGAAAAGCGGACACAACCGGGAGCTCCAAAGGCTGCACCACCGACACAAGCTACATGGCCTTCTTCCAGCAAATACATTGCTAAATCACCGGAGTTTTCAATAATTTTACCATTAAATGATTTACCAAAGTAAAAACTGCAATCCGGGAAAATATAGAATGCTCCCTGAGGATCATTTACTTTTAATCCCGGGATCTCACGTGCCAGGCTCACGACCAGTTTTTTACGTCGCTCAAAAGCTAACCGCATAGTTTCAACACAACCCTGATCACCTGTATATGCAGCCTCTGCAGCTTTCTGTGCCACCGAATTTGGGCCGGAAGTATATTGCCCTTGCAACGTATTACAAGCAGAAGCAATCCACTTTGGAGCTGCTATCCAACCGATACGCCAACCGGTCATGGCATAGCCTTTTGAAACGCCATTGATTATAACAACCCGTTCTCGGACATTTTCGAATTGGGCAATACTTTCGTGGTTGCCCAAATAGTTAATATGTTCGTAAATCTCGTCAGAAAGAATAATAATATCCGGATACTTTGCCAATACATCGGCCAGTTCTTTCAATTCTGCTTTGGAATAAACACTTCCGGTAGGATTGGAAGGAGAACAAAGAATGATTGCCTTCGTTTTAGGTGTAATGGCTGATTCTAACTGTGTAGCAGTAATTTTGAAATCCTGGTCAATGTCGGCTGAAATAAATACCGAAGTTCCATCTGCCAATTTTACCATTTCCGGATAGCTTACCCAAAAAGGCGCTGGAATGATAACCTCATCTCCCTTACTGATAATGGCTAATAGAACATTACAAACCGATTGTTTGGCACCATTGGAACAAACTATTTGTTCCGGTTTATAATCCAATCCGTTTTCAGATTTCAGTTTCGCGCAAATGGCATTCCTTAAAGCCGGATAACCCGGAACCGGAGAATAAAATGAGAAGTTATTATCAACCGCATGTTTGGCTGCTTCTTTAATATGGTCAGGGGTATTAAAATCGGGTTCACCCACACTGAGGTTAACTACATCGATACCCCGAGCTTTAAGCTCATTACTTTTTTGAGACATAGCTAGCGTTTCTGACGGAGAAAGAGCTGCTAAACGATCAGATACTGAAAACATATAATGATAGTATTTTTGTTATTATTTCGCTACAAAAGTAATCAAAAAAAACCATTTTCGTACTTTCTGCAGCTAAAAGGGACTAAAATCGCTTGGGTTAACCTAATTTTGTCATAAGTTTTGTTGCAAGCATTTGCTTGGCACATCGATATCCCAGTTCAAAAATCTCACGGCCCTTATCAATCCCGAAAGTGTCATAATTTCCCATATCAACCGGCTCAATTAACAAATCGCAGAGTTCTTTATCGTGCATTATGTTAGCTTTAAACATGAAGTTGTATGAACGCATGGCTACATTAATAATGCTCTGTTTATACTCATCGGCAACCAGCGGACTGGCATTGATACCTATCACTTTGTCACAATCTTCTCGTATGGTTGAAACCGGGAAGTTTTTAAAGACACCCCCATCAACGTAATGAACCCCGTTTATCATTTTAGGACTAAATAGCACCGGAACAGTGCAGGAAGCTACTATCGGATCAATCAACTGACCGCTTTTAAAAGTAACACTTCGGCCTCTATCCAGATCGGTGGTAACAACCCGAAGCGGAATGGCTAATTCTTCGAAAGTTTTTGCACGTAAGGTTTTAAATAAAAAATCCTGGAATATATCTGTTTTAAAGAATCCACCATGTGGAATACGAATTTTCGTCATATTTCGAAAACTTATTTCTTCGAAACAAACGGCAATTTCATCCGGAGTATATCCATCGGAATACAAAGCACCCACCAGTGAACCGGCACTAACTCCCGAAATAATATCCGGTTTAATGCCAACCTCTTCAAGCGCTTTCAGTACACCAGCATGACATAATCCTTTTACACCTCCCCCACTAAGAGCTATGCCAATCTTGTACGGTTTCCGGTTAAATAAATTTATTAAATCCATGATATGTAAAATTCAGGTGTTCAGTAAAAAAGTGTGCTCTTGTAAATTTCTAATTGAATATGCCAATACAACTACTGTTCCTACACGGAAATTCATTAAACTAAACGGAATAATGTGAAAATTTAATCATTACCTGCTCATAATAGGAGTTTGATACTGGTATATCAGGCGTATTAACAGCATCAAGTTCCATAAAAATGCCTCCTTTATTTTTTCGAAGCACCTTCACTTTGTCTAAATTCACAATATAGGATCTATGACAACGAACCAATTGGCTGTCTTTTGTTAAGTTTTCATCCATCCACTTCAATGAATTTCGTATCAGAAAATGTGACAGTTTTGATTTATTCAGGTAATGAATGGTTACATAATTATCAGCTGAATCGATATACAAAAGATTTTCGAGTATGATGGTAATCTTCAACACCCCTTTTTCATCGGGAAATGCGATTAAATTCTTACGTTGGGCTTCAGAGCCCTGATCAGCCGATGTTATCTTTTGCAACAAATTATTCTTATCACGCCAGGAAAAATATAACCAAAGAATGGAATAGGGTAATAATAGGACCAGGCTTGTATTTACGGTTGACTTGTGGAATATCTCCATAAAATCGCGATTCAATCCTTCTTTGGGAATGTACTTTGTAAACAACGAAAAGAAAAGTGACATAGCTAAGATTTCAGCCAGTACCCAAAACGCATATTGCGAATACGAAATTGAATGTTTTTTTACATAGACAAGCATTGCCAACCGACTGACTACTACCACCAACATTCCGACTAAAATAATTAAGCTGGAGAAGAAGAAGTATTTGAAGTCCGAAATATATGGATACCATTCCCGGGAACCGAATGGTTGAAAGATATTGATAAACAACAAGGCGAAAAGAGCGGTGAATAATATCAACCGGTTAATATTCGCTTTGTCATACAAATATGAAGGAATCTTTGTATTCATATTTCTATTCTGAGTAAAAAACCATTACAAAAGTATACTATTCTGTTCAAACAAAAAAACGACTCTGCCAAACTATGGTTTGAAATTCATCCCGTCATTACGATTTTCGTCCCATATTTAGCTTTTTTATCCCATAGAAAAAGAACGTCCCCCTTAAAGTTGCAAATTAACTTTTTGAATGCTAGCTTTGTAGATATAACTAATCAATTCAAGCAAGATGAAATACTCTCAACGATATCAAGAACTCAGTTCTCAATTCCGGTTAGGTGTCGGCACACATCTCATTGAGTCCAATATTGATGTTCGCTTTTTCCCATTCCAAAGTTTACAGGGGACAAATCAGAACGATAATACGGTATTGGATCCTGTCGATGAAAAAATAAACGAAAATCTTTCTTTTGTTTATCCTGTATTTATGCCCGGCGGTACGCAAAAAGCTGATAAAGCCATTCTTCTTTTGCACGGATTAAATGAGCGAAGCTGGAACAAGTATCTCCCCTGGGCTGAATATTTATGTTCAAAAACGGGAAAACCTGTTATTCTGTTCCCGATTGCTTTCCACATGAATCGTTCTCCGGTGAGTTGGTCCAATCCGAGAGTTCTTCAATACAACATGAGTGTACGTCGTCAACAATACGGAGAAGACCGGTCGATGAGCTTTGCCAATGTAGCCTTAAGCGAACGTATCACAGAAAAGCCTTATCGTTTCTATAGTTCGGGGCGGCAAAGCATCCATGATTTGAGTACCCTTATCGAAGAGATCAAAAACGGTAAACACAGCTTATTTAAAGAAAACACGCAAATTGATATTATGGCCTATTCCATCGGTGCATTCCTGGCTGAAATTATTATGATGGCCAATCCACACAGATTATTCTCCGATTCAAAATTATTTTTGTTTTGCGGAGGTGGCATTTTCAGCTCTATGGTTGGGCAATCCAGGAGTATAATGGATAAAAAAGCATTTGAAATGCTTTATCATTACTACTTGAACCTCTTTACAGACTCTGTTAAAACAGATTCGGCACCGGATGAGATTCTCGAGTCATTCACCAGCATGATATCTCCTGAACGCAAACAATCGGAAAGAGAAAGTTTTTTTAATCAACTGGGAAATAAATTGAAAGGAATATCACTTTTAGCTGATAAAGTAATGCCTCACCAGGGTATTATTGAAGCGTTGGGGCAAAATTGTGCTGCGAATCGTTTCTCCCAGATGAACTTTTCATTCCCCTATTCGCATGAGAATCCTTTTCCGGTGGGCGGTGCACTCATTAATTCGGCGGAAGTTGATTCCTGCTTTACCAACGTTTTCTCTAAGATCTGTGACTTTCTGGGCTAAAAGCTAAGTTGTCACCATTCTATTCTGTGCAGTTTTTCCAATGTTTCAGTTCTTTTTTAGTTTCCGGTGGCGTTGAATTCATTTTTTGAATTATATTTGCAAGCTGTAACCACTTTTCTACGCTTATCAAAGAATTATCATTCGAAAAATCATGGATACTTTCCTTATCGTTTTAGCAGGAGTATTTTTAATAATCGGACTTATTGGTTGTTTCTTTTCAAAATTACCGGGGACACTCCTCAGTTATCTTGGAATCATAATACTCCATTATACTTCCATTGACGAATTTTCAGTTCATTTCTTTATCCGTTGGGGAGTATTGGTTATTGCTGTCCAGGGCCTTGATTACTTCATCCCGAACTGGGGGAATAGAAAATTCGGCGGAAGCATAAGAGGTGTTTGTGGAAGTATGTTGGGAGTGCTTTCAGGACTCTTCTTCGGAAGTTGGGAAATAATAATTATCGGCGCAATTGTTGGGGCATTTATTGGAGAACTCTTTGCCGGGAAAGAAAGTAACAAAGCCATACGGTATGCATTTGCCTCATTTGCTTTTTTTATCCTTGGAACTATTTCCCAGCTTATCGTCGCCGGTATCCTGTTCCATTATTATCTCAACGACCTGAGCTATCTGTTGTAGTAGTACGGATAAAAAAAATCCTGAATATCTTTCGACCTCCAGGATTCTCATTCTTTCAAATTTCCGTTATCGTATTACCATTTCATTACATTAGTTTTCCCATTGCTTCCTCCAGCGTTACCAGGCCTTGTTCCCCGGTTTTCATATTCTTCAGCATCACTTTGCCTTCGTTCATTTCCGTTTCGCCCACAATAGCAACAAAAGGGATCCGTTTATTATCGGCATAGCTCATCTGCTTTTTCATTTTAGCCGGTTCCGGATAAATCTCAGCATTGATTCCTTTAGCACGTAATGCGCTCAACCAGGGTAATGAGTACATCAGTTCCTTTTCGCCAAAGCTCACAAACAGAACTTTTGTTTGTTCCACCGAAGTTTCGGGATACAGGTTCAATTGGTTCAATACATCGTAAATACGGTCGGCACCAAAAGAGATACCTACCCCGGATACTCCTTCCATTCCAAAGACACCGGTCAGGTTATCATAACGTCCGCCACCGGTTATACTTCCCATTTCTACGTCGAGAGCTTTTACTTCAAAAATGGCTCCGGTGTAATAGTTCAGTCCGCGTGCCAACGTCAAGTCCAGTTCTATTTTAGTTTCCACTTTCATGGCTTCGCACAGTCCAAAGATTGTTTCGAGCTCGGAAACCCCTTTCAACCCGGTTTCTGAACCTGCCAATACGGTTTTTAGTTGTACCAGTTTTTCGGCATTGGTACCGCTGAGTTGCAAAATTGGTTGCAACTTTTCAATCGCTTCTGCCGAAATGCCTTTCGAAGCTATTTCTTCATTCACCTTTTCCAACCCAATTTTATCCATTTTGTCAATGGCAACGGTGATGTCGGTTATTTTATCAGCTTCGCCAATGATTTCGGCAATGCCGGACAGAATCTTGCGGTTATTTATTTTAACAACAACATTTATTTTCAAACGGCGATATATTTCGTCCACAATCTGGATCAATTCCAATTCGTTCAATAACGAATCGCTTCCCACTACATCCACATCGCATTGGTAGAATTCCCGGTAACGGCCTTTCTGCGGACGGTCGGCACGCCACACCGGCTGAATCTGGTAGCGCTTGAAAGGAAAGCTTATTTCATTCTGGTGTTGTACTACAAAGCGGGCAAAAGGGACCGTCAGGTCATATCGCAATCCTTTTTCCGATATTTTAGGGGTAAGTTTTACGCTGTTTCGGCTAAGAAGGTCTTCTGCATTCAGGTTACTCAAATAATCTCCCGAATTCAGCACCTTAAAAAGCAATTTATCGCCTTCTTCACCGTACTTTCCCATCAAAGTAGACAGGTTCTCCATGGCTGGTGTTTCAATCTGCTGAAAACCATACAGACGAAAAACATCTTTTATGGTATTGAATATATAATTACGATTCGCCATTTCCTGTGGCGTAAAATCACGGGTTCCTTTTGGAATGGAAGGTTTTTGCATAATCAATTAATGAGATAATGTAATGTTGTGATAATTATTGACCAATTATTTTACAAATTTGATTCGTTGCTCCGGTATTTTGTTTCACGTAATCTCCTGCTAGTTTTCCGGCCCGGTTATCTTTCAGGAGCCTGTCAAATTGCGCTTCCAGGATCACATAATTCGGGATGGAGAAAGCGCCCCCAATGGCAATCAACCCACGGGCCTCACGGAATTTCTGGTAAACAGGGCCGAAAACAACCGGTATGCCGTACACCGCTGCTTCCAGCGTATTGTGAATTCCGACACCAAATCCTCCGCCGATATACGCCACATTGGCATAGCGGTAAATAGACGACAGAATGCCGATCACGTCCACCACCAGGCAATTCGTTGTTTGTACATTTCCCTGATTTGCTTCGGAATAGCGTACGAATTTGCCATCCAATAGTTTCGAAATCTCCGAAATATGCGAAGACTGGATTTCATGCGGAACCAATATCAGTTTTATATCCGGATGGAGCTTCAGGTAACGGACCAGTATTTCTTCATCCTTTGGCCAGGTACTGCCTGCTACAATTACTTTTTCCGCACCCTTTATAAATTCTTCGATTAACGGAAGTTGTTTTGCCCGGGTATATAAATCGTAAACCCGGTCGAAGCGGGTATCCCCGCAAACGGAAGCATTTTTAACCCCATTTTTTTCGAGCAAATCCAGGGATACCTGATCTTGTACAAAGAGATGCCTGAACGTGCTTAGCAAATTAAGATACCATTTCCCGTATCCCTTGAAAAAAACCTGTTCGGGACGGAAAATAGCCGAAATGCTATAAACAGGAACATCCGCAGCCTTTAATGCCAACAAATAATTCGGCCAGAATTCATATTTAATGAAAATGGCTTTCGAAGGCTTTACCAGCTTCACAAAACGTGCTGCATTTCCGGGTGTATCCAACGGCAAATACGAAACAAGGTCGGCTCCTGCATAATTTTTTCTCACCTCATAGCCCGAGGGAGAAAAGAAAGTCAGTAATATTTTTATTCCGGGTTGTTCCCGTTTCAATTGTTCGATAACCGGACGACCCTGTTCGAATTCACCCAACGAAGCAGCATGAAACCAGACGTACCGGGCTTTCGGGTCCGCTTTTTCTTTCAACAGGTCAAAAGCAACACGTTGTCCCCGGCGAAGCAACCGGGCCTTTTCATTGAAAAGTGAAGCTAGAAAAATAAAAACTCCGTAAACATATATACCTATCGAATAGAGTATTTTCATAACCCTTAATCCGTCAACCGACGAAGAATTAATTAAACATACTTAAAACTCTGTTTTTCTACACATCAAAATCCCTTTAAAGGGGCTGGGGGCAAAAGAAAAGGCATTTCAAAAATAGTTTTGAAACGCCTTTAAAAGGTTTGAAAGCCAGAATTACTTTCTGATACCCAACTCTTTGATAATTGCACGGTAACGTGTAATATCGGTGTCTTTCAAATAATTGAGCAACCGACGACGTTTCCCTACCAAAATTACAAGAGCGCGTTCTGTACTATAATCTTTTTTGTTTGACTTCAAATGTTCCGTCAAATGGTTAATACGGTATGAAAACAATGCTATCTGGCCTTCAGATGAACCAGTATCAGTGTTAGACTTCCCGTGCTTAGCGAAGATTTCTTGCTTAATTTCAGCTGTTAAATACATAATTGTTTATTTAAATTTTGAGCTTGCAAAGATACATTTTTTATTTCAATAATTTTACCTTATCCATTCTTTTTTCTCAAAAAAACATCTCGTAATGAGCCGTCTGCCCATTTCAGGGATGTTTTATCAACATAATATTTACAAAGCATCGTCACAGAAACACCGATAAACGAACCGGCCAGGACATCGATGGCAAAATGCTGTGATAAATAAATGCGTGAATAACCAACCAACACAGCCAACACAAAATACAGGAAATGCAATGCCGGACGTTTGGTAAAAAAAGAAAGGGATAAGAAGAAGGCAAATGCTGTAATCGTGTGCCCGGAAGGAAAACTGTGAACCGAGTGCAAATGTTCACCCGCAACCTGATGCAATTGGATAGCCGGGAAATGTTCCTTAAAATACAATAACGGCCGGGGTTCATTCCAGGTATGTTTGATAAGAATGGACACCAACCCGGTGGCAAGCTGCGAAATAAGTACAAAAAATGCAGCCCCGTAACGGTAAAAAAGCAGTCCGGCGATCACTACATACGGCACCCAATCGCCAACAAACGTGTAATAACGAAAAAACACATCCCCGGCTGGAGTATAAAACGATGTAAGCCACAAATGAAGATCTGCCTTTTCGTTACAGGAAATCAACACAACTAGAGTCACAGCAAATACAATGTATGGAATGTAAAAGGCAAGTTGTTTTTTCATAATTCAATAAATTAGTACACGAAAAGTATTAAAATGTCACCGGCCTACGGTCTGCAGGTCTGCTTCAAGTCTGTAGACAGGAGACCGGATGCTATCGACTCTTTATCCCGCGGAGGATTTCCCTTTTCCCCGGCGGACCCGGTAAACGTTCCACTGTAAAACCGGCTGCCTGCATGACACGGCGGACCATTCCTTTAGCACAATAGGTTGTGAGGATAGCGCCCGGATAGCAATGGGTATAAATTTTTTCAAATAATTCCCGGCTCCACATTTCAGGTTGTTTTTCGGGAGAAAAAGCATCAAAATAGATTACGTCATACATTCCGGTAAAATCAAACCGGGTAAAATCGGTTTCTATCTTCTCCAATGAAAAGTAGTCATTCACCTGCACCGGAGCATTCCAGGCCGAAACATGCATTTGTTCAAAAGCCCGACGTTCCCCGGGAACCAGTTCTTCCGGATAATTCAATTGCAACGCTTTTTCAACAGACACCGGATAACGTTCAAGCGACGTATAATGGACTTGCTTTCCGCTCCTCCCCGCCTCCAGAAATGTCAGGAAAGCATTCAGGCCGGTTCCGAACCCGATCTCCAGCACCCGGATTTCAGGCTTGGGGCATTGCTTCAATCCCGCTTCAATAAAAATGTGTTGCGATTCCTGAATGGCTCCGTGTGTCGAATGGTAACATTCGTCAATCTCCGGGACAAACAATGTATGCGACCCGTCTTCGGTGACTTTTAGTTCTGTTTGCATAGCTTTTTTCCAAGATCCGGGAACGTGCCGTCCTGCCGGATTTTGTTCTTCGAATTACTTTATAAAGTTTTCACCCTGAAGCAATAATTCAGATCGGATAAAACAGAAAAAACAATTTTAGTTTTCTCCAGTCGGTTATCCGTTTTTTAGACGTTGCAAAAATAGCCTAATATAGTTCACAAAACAAATCCTGTTACAATGAAACATAAAAATGAATCCTACCGTTAAGCGTAAATCTGCGTTATTCCTTAAATTAAAAAGATGCCAACACTCAACCACCATGGCAACTCTTAGGGGTTTGATCTCTTTTCATTCACACTTTGTTCAGAATATAGAGGGGGTTGGCTGGGGATTCAGAGAGGGTTTCGAGGGATTTATCCCTCCGAACCCCCTCGCAACCCCCAGCCAACCCCCAGGCAAGCCCCTCTATACTTACTTCAGATTCCGAATAAGGTAAGAGCAGAATACCTTGCAAAGTATTCCGGAAAGAAACTGAACGTAAGTAGTTGGAACAATTTATTGCCCTATTTAATTTATTATTAAAATACGATATTTAGAAAAAGGGAATAAGGTCTTTGATCTTGTGTATTCGGCTTTTCTTCTAAGGTTTAATATCTAACTGGAAAGGCTTTCAATTAAAAACCTTATTTTTGTTTTTAACCCTTAATAGAAAAATCAAGAAAAACAACTACCCCTTACTCCCTTATTTGAATTATACGACATTATTTATTTTCCTTTATTTATATAAAGGAGTATCTTCGGAATGAAATGAATGATGAATTGTTATAATCCTTATTAAATTGGGAGGAAAGACCTAAAGTTGGCCTCGGTGGTGCAGAATTAAAAAAAACAGATACTCGTTGATAATAATGCAAAGAAAAATAGAGCCATAAAAAAACAACCGCTGCTCTGATAAGGAGCAACGGTTGTCTGAATTATGCATTAACTTAGTAATTTTGCTTTTCTTCTTCAAAATAAGCCTGCGGATGAGCGCACGTAGGACAGGCTTTGGGAGCTTCCTTGCCTATAAAAATAGCTCCACATTCGCGGCATTGCCAGGTGGTTTCTTCTTCGCGGGAGAAAACGGTGCCTGCTTCAACGCGTGCCAACAAACGGCGGTACCGTTTTTCGTGTTGTGTTTCCACGGCTGCAATCTTACGGAAAGTAGCGGCAATATTTGCAAACCCTTCGGCTTCGGCCACATCGGCGAAATGCGGATATAAACCAGTCCATTCTTCATTCTCCCCGTTAGCAGCCGCCAAGAGATTATCAGCAGTAGTCCCGAATTTTCCGGCAGGATAAGTGGCTGTAATTTCAACATCACCTCCTTCGAGGTAGCCAAAGAACTTTTTAGCATGGGTCTTTTCCTGCTCAGCTGTTTCAAGGAAAATAGCAGCAATTTGTTCATAGCCTTCCGTTTTGGCTATCTTGGCAAAATACGTGTAGCGGTTACGCGCCTGGCTTTCACCGGCAAACGACTTAAGCAAATTCTTTTCGGTTTCAGAGCCTTTTAGATTTTTCATTTTGGTGAAGTTTTTAGTTGATTACTATAATTTGATTCGTATTAAACAATTCTTTCCGACGTCTCAAAATTACATATTTTCATCCAACAGGCAAATAAAACATTGGATTATTTCTATTTACATTCCGAATTGAATCATCCTTTAAAATCCGTATCTTTGCAAATCCAAATTACAAATTACAAACTACCGATAATAAACGACCCTCTGTAATATGATCAGTTACCTGCAAGTGGAGAATCTCACCAAATCGTTTGGGGACAACCTGCTTTTCGAAAATATATCCTTCGGCATTGCCGACAACCAACGAATGGCATTGATTGCTAAAAACGGTTCAGGAAAAACAACCTTGCTCAATATCCTTTCGGGCAAGGAAGACTATGATAACGGAACCATCTCATTCAAGCGGGATTTACGCATTGCTTACCTGGACCAGGACCCTGATTTTCCGAAAGAACTTTCGGTGCTCGATGCTTGCCTGCAAACGGATAGCGAAGCGGTGCGCACCATTGCCCGGTATGAACATTGCATGTTATCGGCCGATCATTCCGGGTTGGACGAAATACTGGCCACCATGGATTTGCTTAAAGCCTGGGATTACGAACAACGTATCACCCAGATTCTGGGCAAACTTAAGATTACCAATTTAGACCAACTGATTGGTGAACTTTCGGGCGGACAACTAAAAAGGGTGGCATTGGCCAATGTGTTGATCGGAGAACCGGACTTATTAATACTGGATGAACCTACCAACCACCTGGACCTTGAAATGGTGGAATGGCTCGAAGACTTCCTGAAACGGTCGAGCATGGCATTACTTATGGTAACCCACGACCGTTATTTCCTGGACCGGGTGTGTACCAATATCCTGGAAATTGACCATCAAGCCATGTACCAATATAATGGGAACTACAGTTACTACCTGGAAAAAAGGCAGGAACGGATTGATAATTTTAATGCCGAAAGTGAACGGACGGTTAATCTGTATCGCAAAGAACTGGAATGGATGCGCCGCCAGCCTCAGGCACGGGCCCACAAAGCCAAGTCACGCCAGGAAAGCTTTTACGAAATAGAGGAACGTGCCAAACAGCGCCGTAACAACGATTCGGTGCAACTGGACGTAAAAGCGAGCTACCTGGGTTCCAAGATCTTTGAAGCCAAATATGTCTGCAAGGCCTATGGCGACCTGAAGATTCTCGATAATTTTTATTACAACTTTGCCCGGTATGAAAAAATGGGAATTGTCGGGAAAAACGGGACAGGCAAGTCGACTTTCCTGAAGATGTTATTGGGAGAAGTAAAGCCCGACAGCGGTTCCTTTGATGTGGGTGAAACGGTAGTCTTCGGCTATTACAGCCAGGATGGACTGGCTTTCGACGAACAGATGAAAGTAATTGATGTGGTCCAGGACATTGCCGAAGAGGTAGACCTGGGCAACGGGAAAAAAATGTCGGCTTCACAATTCCTGCAGTATTTCCTGTTCACCCCCGAAACACAGTACAATTACGTATACAAACTGAGCGGCGGGGAGAAACGGCGGCTTCACCTGTGCACCGTGTTGATGCGCAACCCGAACTTCCTGGTGCTTGACGAACCTACCAACGACCTGGACATTGTAACGTTGAATATACTGGAAGAATACCTCCGGGCATTTAAAGGCTGTGTCATTGTAGTAAGCCACGACCGTTATTTCATGGATAAGGTGGTGGATCACTTGTTGGTGTTTAAAGGCAATGCAGAGCTAAAAGACTTTCCGGGCAACTATACCGATTACCGTGAATGGAATGAACTGATGGAAGAACAGGAACGGGATGAGAAGAAAAAGAACAAAGAACCAAGGGGAAAGAACCAGGAGCAAAGAGCCAGGAGCCAAGAACCAAGAGCCAAGAACCGGGAAGCAGAAACTAAAGACACAGAACGCCGGAAATTAAGTTTCAAGGAGAAACAGGAATTTGATGCGCTGGAAAAAGAGATTCCGCAACTGGAGAACGAAAAAGCAGGCATTGAAGACCAACTGGCATCGGGGACACTTAGCACGGAAGAAATTGTAAAAGCCTCGCAACGTCATGCCGAAGTGAATGAGTTGATTGATGAAAAAACCATGCGTTGGTTGGAACTGAGCGAAATATAATTTATCTATTTTTTGCCTGTAATAGATAAATCATTTATCTTTGCAAGATCTTAAAAGCCAACCGACATATAATTCTCCCATTTCCTCCTAAAGGTGGAATTGTATTTTGATCGTCCCCGATCGAACTACTATTAATTTCCCATTTATCAAACCATGCACCCTTGAAAATATCTTTCATGGGTTGTGCAACATCCTATAATAATCAAATGAACGATAAAGAAATATACAGGCAGGCCCTGAAGATGAACCAGGGTAAAACCGACGAAATAACACTGGGTGAGCAGCTTGGACTGAGTGAAGAAAGCACTCAACGAATCCTCAGTCAACTGCTATCCGAACACAAAATCAGCTTTACGCAATTCGGCCTTTGCAATTACAAAACAAAATAATACACAGCTTAAAGACACTATTATGAACATTCAGGATTGCATTAAATTTACCAACGAAAACCCTGTTTGCTATATTGCGACAGTGGGAAATGACCAACCGCATGTACGCGCTATAGGGTTTTGGTTTGCCGACGAGACAGGCTTTTATTTTCAAACAGGTTCAACAAAAGAGTTTCCGCATCAATTAGAAACCAACCCAAAGACAGAAGTGTGCTTTTACCATCATGAAGGCATAATCGGCACTATGTTACGTATTTCCGGATCTGTAGAATTCCTTTTCGATCGTACACTGAAAGAAAAAGCATTAGAAGATCGTCCTTTTCTGAAAAGCTTCGGCTTGACTGCGGATAATCCAGGCTTGGTATTGTTTCGCATTGCACATGGCCAAGCGCATTTCTGGACAATGGAAAATAATATGAAACCCAAAGACTATATCAAATTCTGAGATTATCGTCAGTCCTTTGTGCATTACAATTCACGCCGGTTAACCAAGTCAGAACATTCGCGCATCAACACCGTGAAATCTCCAACGGATAACCGGTAACCGGCGTGTTTTATTATGCTTTACCCCGCTTAAGGAGAGAAAAGCAGGAAAAACAGGAATGTATCCTCCCCGGATATCCCTACGAAGCAGCAAACTTCTTATTAAACCAACTAAACCGACACAGAAAAATAAAAGGACAAGCCTTACCTGTATTCAAGGTTGAATTAAAGCCTGCTTATGCATCATAACCTGAAAGAAGTTGGATTCAGGAATACAATCCGATACCAAAGAGAAATCCTGAAGTTGAAAACAAAAGCAAGCCTTTTGTTGTTTCTGTTTGGTAAATTCAATCAATAAGAAAAATGAAAGCAGCAGTATTACACCAACTGGGGAACCTTCCAAAATACGAAGAGTACCCCACTCCCATTCCACAAAACGATGAACAGTTGATCATCACTGTCAAGGCATCGGCCATCAAGAATCTGGATAAGTTACGTGCCAGCGGAAAACATTACGCCAGCTATACCGATCTTCCTGCCATAGTGGGGATTGATGGTGTGGGCCTATTGGAAAACGGGACACGGGTTTATGCACAAGGTATCACAGGAATGATAGCCGAAAAAGCCTTAATCTCGAAAAACAGCTATACGGTCTTACCCGATAAGATTGATGACCTGACTGCTGCCGCTTTACCCAATGCTGTCATAGGAGCTACCATGGCATTACGTACCAGGGCTGAAATGAAAAAGGGAGATGTTGTTTTAATAAACGGAGCAACCGGAGTAACCGGACAAATTGCCGTTCAAATAGCCAAACTTGATGGTGCATCCAGGATCGTTGTAACAGGAAGAAATGCCGAATCACTGGAAAGACTAAAAGCGTTGGGTGCCGACGTAATTGTGTCACTGAAACAAAATGATGAAAGCATTATCAGTCAGCTAAAAGAAATTCACCGCGATACTCCGGTTAATATTGTCATTGATTATTTATGGGGTCATCCGGTAGAATTGATCATAAATTCATTAAAAGGAGGCGGTTTGCATAATACCACTTCAAAGGTACGCCTTGTTACCGTAGGAAGTATGGCCGGCGAAAATATCAACCTTAGTTCCGGAACTTTGAGGAGTTCGGCTATTGAAATCCTGGGTTCTGGGATTGGAAGCATTGCCGAAAAAGACATGCAACGATTTAATACGGAGATACTCCCGGACATGTTTAAGCTGGCCGCAGCCGGAAAGCTAACAATCGAAACCGAAAAAGCATCACTAAAAGACATCGAGACTTTGTGGAACTACGTACCGGCTCCCGGCAAGAGGCTGGTTGTTTGCAGTTAAGAAGTCGTTTTACAGCCAATCCACAGTCTAGGTCACCATTTACGTGTAAAGCGCTGACCTATTTATAATTACCATTGAAAACCAGTTCTTATTTCCTAAAGCCCGACAATAGTCCGGACACAGCTTACAACAGGAACTAAGTTGATTTTTAAAAAGATGGTAAAGGCCGACTGTAGCCTAATGACTACATTCCCATCACAATTCAGTTCACAGGCAGAAGCAGTTAGGGGCCATTTTCATTCCTTTATACCATAAACATGGTATATAAAATACCCCATCATTGCGATTGTGGGCCTCCAAATTCAGCAATATCTTTGCATCATAAAAATAAACAAACCCATTAAATAAAAATTGTTATGGCAAAAATAGCAAAACAACTCACAGAATTAGTCGGCAACACACCGCTCTTGCAACTCACTAACTACAGTGCAAAAAAAGGTTTAGAAGCTACCGTTATTGCAAAACTTGAATCGTTTAATCCGGCAGGTTGCGTAAAAGAACGTATCGCGCTGGCAATGATCGAAGATGCCGAAGCAAAAGGCATTTTGAAAGAAGGCGTTGAAATTATTGAGCCAACCAGCGGAAATACCGGTATTGGTTTGGCTTTCGTAGCTGCCATTAAAGGATATAAACTTACGCTGACAATGCCAGAAACCATGAGCGTGGAACGTCGGAACTTATTGAAAGCCTTCGGTGCAAACATCGTACTTACTCCCGGAGCAACCGGTATGAAAGGAGCTATTGCCCGTGCATTGGAACTACAGACCGAAATTCCAAACTCATATATTCCACAACAATTTGAAAATCCAGCCAATCCGGAGATTCACAAACGCACAACCGGTGAAGAAATCTGGCGTGATACAGACGGGAAGGTTGATATTTTTGTGGCGGGTGTAGGAACCGGTGGAACAGTAAGTGGGGTTGGTGAATCACTGAAAGCCCATAATCCAAATGTGAAAATTGTTGCTGTTGAGCCTACAGATTCACCGGTTTTATCAGGTGGCAATCCCGGTCCTCATAAAATACAAGGAATTGGTGCAGGATTCATTCCTAAAACTTACAATCCTGACGTAGTTGATGAAATCATACAGGTCAGTAACGACAACGCTATCCTAACTTCACGTCAATTGGCACAACAAGAAGGACTATTAGTTGGTATATCATCAGGAGCTGCTGCTTATGCCGCTACTCAATTGGCTCAACGCCCCGAAAACAAAGGGAAGGTCATTGTTGCATTGCTTCCTGACACAGGCGAACGTTATCTTTCAACGTTGCTTTATGCATTTGAAGAATATCCGCTTTAATTCTGAGGCAAGGAGCAAGAGTTAAGAACTCTGCTCCTTCACTTTCGAAGTTAGTGGAAAGCTGCAAAAAAGAAAAATAACAAAAAGAAAAAGATAAAAACAGGAGAAATCTAAAAAAAGGGAAGGATCTATTGATAAGTTGCGAGTAGTTATTGCTTCCAAATATTTGCCTCTTGCTCCTTACCTCTTGCTTCTGTATTTTTTAAGGTATAAAAAAGATTTAATTTTAAAGTAAACATTATGGCAGGATTTTCTATCGCCTTTCAGAAAGCACTCGCTAAAGTTTTAAATTTAAAACCGAAAAATCAATTAACAACAAATGATATGGCTAAAAATGAATTAAAATTTGAAACTCTTCAGTTACATGCCGGACAAGAAGTAGACCAAACTACTCATTCCCGGGCATTACCAATTTATCAGACATCTTCGTATGTATTTGAAGATGCAAAAGATGGTGCAGACCTTTTTGGATTGCGCAAGTTTGGAAATATTTATACCCGGTTACAAAACCCGACTACCGATGTGTTCGAAAAACGCATCGCAGCCCTGGAAGGTGGCGTTAACGGATTAGCAACTTCCTCCGGACAATCGGCTCAGTTTATCGCGCTGAATAACATTATTCAGGCCGGTGATAACTTTATATCCACTCCTCACTTATACGGTGGAACCTACAATCAGTTTAAAAATCAATTTAAACGGTTGGGCGTAGAAGTTCGCTTTACCAAAGAAGACAAACCTGAAGAATTCGAAGCTTTAATTGATGATAATACTAAAGCTATTTATTTGGAAACTATCGGTAATCCGGAATTGAATGTTCCTGATTTTGACGCGATTGCTCTCGTTGCTAAAAAACATGATATTCCTGTCATTGTGGATAATACGTTCGGAGCCGGCGGGTATCTTTTCCGTCCGCTCGAACATGGTGCTTCTGTAGTCGTCGAATCGGCTACTAAATGGATCGGCGGACACGGCACTTCCATTGGCGGTATCATCGTGGATAGCGGTACCTTCAACTGGGGAAACGGCAAATTTCCTTCATTCACCGAACCATCGGACAGCTATCACGGATTGGTATTCTGGGATGTTTTCGGTGCCAATGGTCCTTTCGGAAATATCGCTTTCAATACACGCGCCCGTGTAGAAGGTCTTCGTGATTGGGGTAACACCATTAGCCCATTCAATTCGTTCCTGCTGGTACAAGGCATTGAAACTCTTTCATTACGCGTAGAACGTCATGTCCAGAATGCATTGGCGTTAGCCGAATGGCTGGAAAAGCACCCGAAAGTGGAATATGTCAATTATCCCGGATTAAAAAGCAGCAAATATTATCAACTTGCTAAAAAATACTTTCCGAAAGGCGCAGGTGGCGTGCTGACCTTTAAAATAAAAGGAGACCCATCGAATGCGGACAAATTAATTGATAATGTCAAATTGTTGAGTCATTTGGCGAATGTGGGAGATGCTAAATCACTGATTATTCACCCCTCGGCAACAACACATGAACAGCTTTCGCCGGAAGATCAGATTTCTTCGGGAGTATTACCCGGGTTATTGCGTGTTTCCGTGGGTATTGAAAACATTGAGGATATAAAAGCAGACTTTGAGCAAGCATTCGCTGCAATATAAATCGTTGTTAGTAGTTTTAATTAGTAAAAAAATGCATTCCAAGCAATTGGAGTGCATTTTTTTATTGCCTTTAGCTTACTCCTACATTCTTATTGTGATTTTTGTCTGAATCAAATAAAGTTGCTACCTTTACTACCCTAAAAAAGTTGGATGTTTAAATTTAAAACGGATTTGGTGAAGTAAATAGCCTTTGGTATTCTGCCCAAGGTTATCCCCGGATTAAACTCAGGCAAATTCTTGCCGGGGTTATTTTCAGGTAACTCTATTATTAACGGTTTGCAGCCCGGTAAAGGATCTGTTGTATCGACATGCTCCGGCTGCGTACTATAAATTCAAACATTATGAGTAACAAGAATAAGTCAATTCACGAATTCGACATCAACTTAATCTGTGAGTATTTTTCAAGCACGGAACGACAAGGACCCGGCAGCCCCGAAGTAACGGTTAAAGCATTGGGATTTATCGATCATCTTACCAACGAATCCCGTATTGCCGACATTGGTTGCGGAACAGGTGGTCAAACCAGGGTACTGGCACAACATACACCGGGACAAATTACTGGTATCGACCAATTTCCTTCTTTTATAGACCTGTTCAACCGGAAAGCCGGAGAACAAAATCTTCAGAATCGAATAGCCGGTATCGTAGGTTCGATGGATAACCTTCCTTTTCAGCCGGAAGAACTAGACCTGATCTGGTCGGAAGGAGCCATCTATAATATCGGCTTTGAACGGGGTCTGAACGAATGGCGAAAATTTCTGAAAACTGGAGGTTATATAGCCGTTACGGAGGCCTCTTGGTTTACTGAAGAACGACCTGCCGAAATAGAAGAATTCTGGCAGGATGCTTATCCGGAGATAGACACGATTCCAATTAAAGTCGCCCAAATGCAAAAAGCCGGATATATTCCTGTTGCCACCTTTATCCTGCCCGAAAACTGCTGGACAGAACATTTCTATGTTCCGCTGGTTACAGTACAGGAAGCTTTTTTGAGGAAATATGCAGGGAATAAGACTGTCGAAGAACTTATTGCAAACCAGCGGCATGAGGTTCAAATATATAACAGGTACAAAGAGTACTACGGGTACGTGTTCTATATCGGAAGGAAAATTTAAGTTATCAGGGAAAGATTGCCCCTGAAAGCCGGAATAATCGTCAAATAAAATAGCATTCATCGGGATGAAAATGCCCGATGGATGCTATTTTTTGATCATTCTTTACCTAAATGTGATTATTCTCTATTCTCCTAACCTGGACAAACCAGAGCCAAAAAGGCAGAACGCAAATGGTGCAAATTTACACAAATCGAAGATGCCGATTGGTCGGTATAAAGACTGATATTTCTTAGATCTTAGTAGCGCTTTAGAATAGCTGAGATCTTGATGGATACTTAAATATAACGAAAAAGAACACACCAAATTGAGAGAGATAAGACACTAACATAAGTATGCACTCCTATTTTAAATATCAGGTTGTTAAATACACTATATTTTTCAATATTAAATATCTTTTGCTATCTGAATAGCCGATCCTAATGCCTTATTCAAGCGATTAACCGCTTCCGTCACTACCACAATCTGCTCCTGAGTTTCTTGCCAATGACCCTCCTCTATAGCTTCACGGATACCGGGTAAGGTTTTCACTCCATATCCGGTATAAAAACCCGGAGCATAAATAGCATGTTTATACCAGGACCGGCGGGGAAGCCCGGTAGGAATCAGCAATTGTTTTTCCGCTTGAAACAGGACATTGTTTAGTTTTTCTTTTTTCTTATCCGGAACAGCGCTCAACTGTTCCTGCAATTCATACAGTTTAGTTGCCGAGATTTGAAGAGAATCAAGGGCTGTTTTCAGGTTATTGAAATCGAGATCAGGAACTACTTCTTTTCCTTTAGGAGTAACAACTATCTTTTGCGGATCGGTTGCCAATTGATACGCTTTTGCTTCTATCAGCTCATTTTCTATCCCATTCTCTTCCCGTATTTGTTCGCTAAGATGAGTTACTTCCTGAAAGTATTTTGAGATAGTCTTCTGCAAACTGCGATAATCGAAAGGCAATATATCAGCATCCGCTAATCTCAGGACTGTCCGCCCTACTACTTGAGAAAGCGCTACCCCATATACAAAGCCGGGGTCTTTAAACCGAACATAATTGTCGTAAGAATCATAAATTGAATGATATTCACCTCCCGCATCTTCACCTCCAAAGCCAAAAGACAGGGTCGGAATGCCCAGATGTTGTAAAAATGCCGAATAATCGGAGCCGGTCCCCAAGGCTCCCAAAGAATAATCATTCTTTGCCAAGGCCTCTTTTTTTAGTTTCGGTGAACCGCTCCTAACGGCATCAACGGCACGTCTGCGTTCAAAAACACTGCTTTCTGTTTCCGGGTCTTTTACATCTTTAGCTATCTCAGTAACAAATTTTTCAAAAGCATGTGAGCCTTCGGCACCGAAAAACCCACGACCGTTACCATCCGTATTAATGTAAGTAACCGCCTTTTTAGCTAATTCATTTTGATGATCCTCAGCCCACTCGGTCGAACCTAAGAGCGATTGTTCTTCCCCATCCCAAGCACAATAAACCAGGGTACGTTTAGGTTTATATCCCGATTTAACCAACTGTCCTATAGCTTTGGCTTCTTCCAACAAAGATGCCTGACCGCTAATCGGATCGGAAGCTCCATTTACCCAGGCATCGTGATGGTTACCCCTAATGACCCATTCGTCGGGGAATTCAGAGCCCTTAATTTTGGCTATTATATCATACGCCGGAACAATATCCCAATTAAACTCTGTTTTCAAATGGACTTTAGCTTTACCAACACCCCCTATCTTATAGGTAATGGGTAAAGACCCTCTCCATTCCTGTGGAGCAACCAGACCTTCGAGAGCTGACAATAAAGGCAGGGCATCGTGATAACCGATAGGTAAAACGGGGATTTTCATAATAGTGGTTGCCTCTTCTCTGGTTAAACGTTTGGCTTTTTGTGTGGACCCAGTTCCCGGTGTTAAAGGATCGCCGGGATATACGACCATATCCATAACCGATCCGCGTTGAACCGTGTATTCGTTTTTAAAGGCTCCTTTCGGATATTCATCCCCTTGGTAATAACCGTCCTCTTTCGGGTCGGAATAAATAATACATCCGATAGCTCCATGCTCATAGGCAATTTTAGGTTTAATTCCCCGCCAGGAATGACCATAACGAGCTATCACAATTTTTCCTTTGACGTCAATATTCAGTTTTTCCAATTGTTTGTAATCATCAGGCAATCCAAAGTTTACATAAACCAAATCTCCGGTAACATCTCCGTCGGCACTCCAGGCCACATAAGTCGGTAATTGGCCTTCCTGCCCTGAAGTAGCATCCTCTGGCACTGCCAGTTCTTTCAACGTAGCAGAAAACCGGGTAGGTTCCGTCAATTCCAACACACGTGTTTTGGGGGTGGGGAACAATACCTGATAGGTTTCTATTTTTGCATCCCAGCCATATTCCCTGAATTTTTTCAAAATAGCATCGGCAACTCTTTTTCCTCCTGGTGAACCCAAATGATGCGGTTCTGCGGAAAGTTCTTTGATATTCGCTCCGATAGAACTGCTTTTGAGCAAGTGATCGAATTTTTGCTCCAGATCGGTTTGTTTTTGTGCGGAAGCAGGTGAAAACCCTTCCAACCGGTTGGATTGGGCATGTCCTTGTTGTAACAGACATAATCCACAAAGGCACACTGTTAATAAATAATTTTTCCTTTTCATTTGATTTTAATTTATTATTATACAAAATATTAAGCTGATATTCCTCTTTTGAGAATACCAGTTGGAATGACGTTTTCATTTGAGAATCCCGACTTTTGTTAGACAGAAGTTAGAATTCTTAATTTACCTGTATGCCAGCTAACTTATTTATCATTTAGCTACAGGTTTTATGCTAATCCTCTTTACTACTTACCTTTTCGCAAACGAAATCCAAATTTTCAAATGCTTTTTTTAATTTTTCTTCATTTGTTTTTCGTGGATCGTACACAACTGTTGCGGTCTTATGCTCTAAATCGACCTTAAGATCTTTTACACCTTTTTCAAATGGGATATTTCGTTCTATTTTTTCCTGACAACCTTTGCAATGCATGCTGACATTAAAAGTTGCCTCTGCTGTTTTGTGTTCTTTCGATACTTTCTGATTTTGCGCATTCAATATTGATGCACACGTTGTCAGGAATAGAACTGACAACAGGAAGATTTTCATTGCTTTCATTATGTTATTTTATTGATAATTGGTTAGTGGACATCATGTATAACTTTCAGCGCATGAGACACCGTTGGTGCTGCATTGTATTCATCATCACCTGCCTGACTTGCTGTGATAATTACAACGGCCCCATCATATCCGGAAATTACAGTCAACAAATCACCTATAATTGAAGCATAAGAGATATCGCTTGATGTAAAAGTAACAGGCAAATAAGAAGATGCAGTTGCTTTCAATGTCAAAGGTCCTTGACTTACCTTCCAGATTGTATCATTTAATTCAAACGTTATTGTTTGATTTTTTTTGATGGGATTATTGTCTTCATTTATAGCCAAAGTTCTTGTAACCATGGCTGCCGCATAATACTTTGTATTTCCGGGCTGAACAGCTGTAATATAGACACTACCGGTTTTAAGAAGAGTTACTGTGCTATCTCGGATAATTGCAGTAGAACTATCGCTACTCAAAAAAGTAACCGGCAATCCAGATGTTGCGGTTGCTTTTAGAACAAAAGAACCCTCACTTAAATTATGAGGAGCTAAATAGCTAAAGCTTATCGTTTGGTTTTCTTTGACATCATTACTACCACAAGAAAACAGTAGGATTACTAATCCACATAAAGTGATATAATTATTTAATCGTTTCATATTTGTCATATATCTATCTGTAATTATTTGTTCTTTAGCAAAATAAAGAATGAACCACATTGCTATTTTAATTTTCCGATCCGAAGCCTGATACCGGCATAAATCTTACGCCCAACAACAGGGCCCCAGACAAATGAAGATTCAAAACCCTGATCGAAGGGATTACCGGCATCGATAATCGGGTTGTTTTGTTTATAATCCAATATGTTTTCTGCTCCAAGATATACATCAAAGCGTTTTGTATTTTTGGTAACCTGAGCAAAGCAGATTGTGAAACCGGGAGATTCTTTCAATTCCGAATTATAGCCGTTCAAACAGGGTATTCTCGAAGGCCCGTTCATCTGGGTGGTGAAATCGAATACCCATTTCCTGAATTTGGTGGCATACGACAGATTCAGTAACCCCCGATAACGTGCTGTCAAGGGTTTATCTACCAGATACTGTTGGTTTTCTTCCGAATAGGTGATTTTCGTATTATTGAAACGAAAAGCGGCATAGATATCGAACCGGTTGAAAGGCGTAACCGATAAGTCGGCCTGCCAGGCATCCGCATACGATCTTCCTTTCAGGTTATAGAAATAAACACTATTGCTATTCCGTTCAATATCAACGACTGCCTGATTATGAAACTCGGTATGAAAATAATCCAGGCTTAACGACATCCTTTGGTTATCCCCGATCGGAACATACCAAGTTAGGTTTCCGCCATAGTTCCAGGCGTTCTCAATAGCCAAATCGGGAATTTCATCGACATATAACTTTCTTGATGAGGCCATAATTCCCATATTATCAGCAATTACATTCGGGGCACGATAACCCTTTCCTGCTGATGCACGAGCGATCAAGTCATCCGTAATGTTATATTTTATATTTGTCCGGGGAGTAAAGAGCCAGCCATACTTACTGTTATAGTCGGTACGAGCCCCAACGATCAATGTAAACTTTTTCAACAGGGAATAAGTATATTCGCCAAAAAACCCCGGAACAAGTTCCTGCCTGTTCAACGCTGTAAGAGGAGTGAGATTAAACGGCAACAGATCCTGATAGTGGGTTTTAAAACCATCGAAAACAAAACTGCCACCTATCGTATATTTAGGGGAATCGGTACTGCCAAGGTGCGAAGTAAGCAACACATTACTGTAAAATGAAACCTGGGTACTATTGAAGGTCTTCAGTCCAAATGACGAATTTAGTTCCTGATGCGTCAAACCGGTTATAATGCCAATGCTCTGGCCTTCTCGGGTACCAACAGGAAATCCTGTCTTATTATCAACTGTAAAATTCCGATTATCGATATTGGTAACATAATGAGCTCCCGAATAGTTGGTAAGATTATGCTTCGTATCATGCCCACCCTGCCTGTCGTCATAAAGGAACTTAATGCCAGTTCTGGATTGAAGACCATTGGGTGATAAATAAAGCCATCGGTTATATACATTTATCATTCGGGTCTTGGGCATATCCAGGAATCCATCTTTATTGTAATCATGGGCATTGTTATCCAGCGTACCGGACACCAGCAGACCCGTCCACAAGTCAGGGGCAACCTGGGTGGCTGCCGTTATATTCCCCTCAGAACATCCGAACTGATCAGTATACAAATTAACGAATAACGGATCGGTGTAATCCGGTTTCTTAAATTCCAGGTTTAGTTGACCCGAAATAGCCTCATAGCCGTTTACAACAGAGGATGTGCCTTTTGAGAGTTGAATGGACTCTAACCAGCTGCCTGGAATATAGCTCCACCCATTGGCCGACGACAACCCACGCAGCATGGGTATATTTTCTCCCAGTAGTTGGATATAAATACCTGACAAACCTAGAAGCTGTACCTGTTTGGCTCCAGAAACAGCGTCCGTGAAACCTACGGTCACCGTAGCACTATTTTCAAAGCTTTCGGATAAATTGCAACAAGCCATTTTCATTAATCCTGTTTTATTGATAACTTCCGTTCTCAAAAGGGAATTTTTCGACAAACTATTGATTTGGCGGGTGCCTGTTACTACTACGTCCTTTAATAGTTGCCCTTCTTTTAATACGAATTCGAAGGATTGATTATCTGCCCGATTGATCGGAATGGTATCAGGACTAAAGCCTTCGAATGAGGCAATCAAGTAAGTACCGTTCGTGTTTTCTTTTTTTAAAGTGAATTGACCTGTTGCATCGGTTACAGTTCCTGTTTGTGAATTAGGCAAACAGACATAAGCCCCGGAAAGAGGCGCTTTATCTCCCGTATCATCCAGCGAATATACAGTTCCGGCAATGTTCCCGGCATTCAAGCTCATAAACAGGACCAGGAAAATGGCTGATAACACGGAATACCTCAACCGGATATACCTGCCTGTCTTCTTTGTCCTGCCGAAGCTATCTCCGGCACAACGGAAAGAAATACTTCCTTTGCTCATATCTTCATTCATTTACCGATTCTTTTTACAAATCAATCACAATACATGGATCGTTAAACTTAAAAATACATTTCTTCCTTTACGGGGTATATTGTTCCAATCGGCATAAGTCGAGTATCTCCGGTCAAAGATATTCTCCACTCCCGTTTTTATATTGACGACAGTATGTTTAAAGGAAATGTCATATCCTGCCGACACGTTCAGTATGGAATATGCCGGGGTTTCATCTTCACCATATTCCGGGCTGTATTTATATTGTTTGATTGCGCCCTGCCATTCTATCGCACCGAATACCTTCTTCCGGAGGTATTCGACCGATGATGAATAGGTAAATGGAGCAATCAGAGGCAATGCATTCTGTTTGTTATCTTCCCCCAGGCTGAATGCCGCACGATTCACCCAGTGGAAATACCTCAGGAATAGAACCTTTGTATCCAGATTTACATTGAAAAGCTTGGCATGAGGCAGATTGCCATATACTTTTACTCCCGAAGCACCCAGCGTCATGGGCGACAACGATTTATCGGGTTTCCCAATGATATAGTTTGAGAAATAAAAATACGAGCCTTCCAAACTTATACTGTACCGGGGCTTCGTCAAGGCAAGGCACAAATTACCTTCTGCCGATGACTCATTCTTTAGCTGCGGATTACCGATATAATCGTAATTATCAAAACTGTTGAATAAATAAAAACCATACGCTTCGGTAGGCGATGGTGCCCGTGTACCATACCCTGCTCCGGCCTTCAGTTGAACATCTTTGAAATAGTGGGTATACTTTCCATTTACATTCCACAAAAAACGATTCTGGAAATGAGTCATCCCGGGATAATACATTTGCAAGGTATTATACCCTGAATTACTTTCCACACCATCCCGCTGGAAAGACAGTTTGGAGGTAACCCGGAGTACATTCCTCAGGTCCAATACATATTTATCTTCAAATGAAATACCTGAATTGAGTGTTCTCACATCGGGCCAGGTGTACATAAACATTTGTTTATCAGCCACATCTTTCGGATACATGGTCATTTCAGCCAATGATTGATTGTAATACGTATCCTGACTCACCACAAAAGCATGCCTTCCTATCTTCCCGTTCAGCGTGGAATAATAGCCACAGGTACGGCTTTTACCCGGCATATCCATATGCATGACCACATCCGGCCGTTTGGTATCATCCATAATATGCGCTATATTATTGTAATACAACTTAGTTTCCCAGTCCGAGAAAACACGCGAAACACTATCCTGCCTGTAGCTCAACGAAGTAATCAATCCTTTTGCCGATTTTACGTCCATGGTTAAAGCCGGGTACCCTACATTCGAAGCAACATCATAGATGATGGTTCCTTCCAAAGCCCGATGATTGCTTAACTTGTAGCCGGCATTTGTAAAAAGATTCAGTTTCTCAAATTGCGAGAAATCAACTCTTTCATCATTACCGGCCCGATAATCATTACTCTTCCGATAAAAAGCACCGGAGTTCATATAAAAGGAAGGACTTGAATAGGTTAATCCGGTACCCAGCACCCGGTAATTTCCATTGGTTTCATACGCTGAATTCAACGTCAAACTTAGCTTCCGGGAATGGAATCCTGCTTTCTGAAGTTTAAGGTCCAACCCACCACCGATACTGTTCGTTCCATGTAAATTCCCGGCCAAACCCGAACCTACATGGATGTTATTCAGATTCAGGATCTCCACATAAGAAGTCACCGGGTCCATTTTATCGGTACAGGCACAAAAGATCTTCATTCCATCAATGGTAACGGATATTCGCTCGGTTGCCATGTTGTTAACAGCCGGTTCCCAGGCATATCCTCCCCTTTTAATCATAGTTACTTTCGACAGCTTTTGCAGGTGCTCGTCCAACGAGGATAAGGGTTTGGATTCGCCGATCGAATCCAAACCCGTCTTCCCGTTTACAACCACTTCTTTTAATCGCAAATCCTTTGTCGAATCTGCGCTGCATTGTGCATACGTAAGAGCGCAGGATCCAATACAGAATCCGATATACAGAAGTGTTTTCTTCATGGCTATGTTAAAACTCAATTCCAAAATAAATACTGCTTGCTGGTGTTGTGGCGGTTATTGAATCACCTTTGAGTATTGCATTACCTGCATTACGAACAATCAGGTTTACTTGCCAGTATCCGGTCATGGTCAGGTTCAACTTTCCTTTATAGAGTCCGGATGCAGCATCATATGCCAGGTTGACATTATTCGGGGAAGTGTGGTTATCCATATCCGGCATTCTCGGATCGATCTCAACGGTATAATTCTCCACCGGATTAAAGGTCAACATGTCCACCTTTTTGTAGAGATAAGCTGTTATATCATTTGTTCCCACCCGGGGAGCCGCCGGCTCGACCATTGCCAGGAAATAGCTGACATTATCCGTTCCTTTAAAGCTTTTGTAACGAACCCTGCCGGTTGCACTATTAACCGTTAATCTACTTGCCACTTCCACGATCGTATCGTTGCCGCTCGTGTAGTCGTAGGTTATTTCCCAATACTCAGTATCATCACTGGCCATGATAAATATGAAATAGCCTTTATATAACGTTTTGGTATCCGATACTTTTTGAATGGACGAGTAGGGACAGGCATGACTCATGGAAGCCATGTGCATCAGCGGCTTCCAGGAAAGCGTTGCATTTTCCACATAGTTGCCGCTTTTATTGTTTTTCAACTGAATATAAACCTCATTATAGCCTACAACCAGGTTACCGGTATCTTTCTTATAGACATAGAATGTATAATCTCCCCGGGTAAATTCCTGTAATTTCTGTAACTTTAAGTTTGTTACTTCCTCTGCCGGTGTTACGACCTTGACTTCATCCTGGCTGCAGGAAGTCAACAGAACCGTTAAGCTTATGATGGCAAAGAATATGTAGTTGTATTTTTTTATCAAATTCATGTATAAATAAGTTTTTAGAAGAACCTGAGATATCTTTCCCAGATTGGTTTCTTTGTTTTTAATTGTGTAATACCTGTTAAAGAGATGATGATCTACATCGATTCAGGATGTGACATTGTAATCCGCAACAGAACAGGTTAGCTTACGGATTATAAAACGGGCTGATTATTGGCACCCGCCTTGTGGATTTTGAACTTAAAAGTAATCTGGATAGAGCCTGAGGCGGGATAAAAATGTCGGAAGCAAACTTAGAGAGGATGAATGTTCCTGACTTAAAAAAGAGGAACTTTGTTATTTCATTTCTATTTAATGCTGCATGACCGGACGCCACAAAATCATTGATTTGAATGGCTTGAACCTTTTTGTTGTTGGTATCCGTAGTATTCTCCTTGGTATTTTCATCGGACAGCTTGAGTTGTTTTCGTAGAAAACATTTTCCCTGGCAGCAATTACCTTTTATATTTTTTTTTACACACAGATTCTTTGCAATATAACCTCTGAAAAGATTATATTCAAGGATTGGCACTTGATATCTCCCGATATTAAACACCATCATGATCAAAAGTATGATTGCAAAAAAGCGGTCTTTGAATCTCATTTTACATAAGTTTTATCCAAATCACATTTGTTGGATACAGTGTAAAGTACTCTTAAGAAAAATCGCCATCACTAACAGGAGTATTCATGAATGTACCTAATGTAAATTCAAATCACACAGCCTGAAAACAATTAAAATAAAAATGAATGACATTGGGGAGTTATCGTATCTCGATGCTCCAGGATGCTGAGAAGTAGAGGAACGAATGGATAGTTAAAGATCAACGGGATGTGCTACAGCAGCACATTCGCACAAGAAGGGATGGTGTGGAAGGAACGATTGATGAGAAAATGATTGCTGCCAATGGCAAGGACTGATCTTCAATCAGCCGGAAAGGACTCTCTTCGCTTTGGGAAGCGAAGAATACCTTTTCAACAATACCGTAAACACTTTTTTTCATATTATACCTTTTAAACCTTATTTGTTAAAACCGGCATCCTTTAAGATACCGGAATTTCTTGTACTGAAAATTATCTTTTTACTTTGCAAAAGTAACAGAACTAAACAATGCCTGAAATACCATTAACAGGGCATTTGAATACCCGATTTATGGTATTCGTTCATCAATAATTGGTTTTGTATCCAACACTAAAACTTTCCCGGGCATTTTTAACCGAAACAAGACAAACAGCCCATGAATAAAAGCGATGATGATTGAGACGATCATTAACACTTTATCTTCCTTCCAACCAATGGTTTGTTGATACCACAACGCTGCAAGAATTAACAGGATTGTCAGGATAAGACCGGTTGTTTTATAAATACGTATATCGGGGCGGGATGGAGAACTTGTTTGCAACTTGCTGTTTTTATTCCCGTAAAGGATATAGATATCCAACCCGACCGCCATCCATATCAGCAAACGAATCCAGGTGTCGGCAGGCAAAAAGGCCATCATAAACAGACAGGTAATAATGCCTAAAACAGGAACAAGCGGCACTAACGGAGTTTTAAATGCGCGTGGAACATTGGGCATCGTTTTTCGCATAACCAAAATACCCACGCAAACCAGGATGAATGCCAGCAGGGTACCAATGCTGGTCATTTCGCCCGCTACACGGGCGGGTACCAAGGCGGCAAAAGTGCCCACCACAACCAGTAACAAAAGATTACTTTTTACCGGTGTACGATAAACCGGATGGATGTTGGAAAAGACTTTTGGTAATAATCCATCTTTACTCATACTGTAGAATACCCGGCTTTGCCCCAATAACATAACCAAAATAACGGAAGTATAACCGGCCAATATTGCCAACAGAATTGCTTTATTAAGCCACGGATAATCGGGATGAACAACACCAAAAGCATCAACCTTACCCATATGATCAATCGCAATAGCCACCGGAGCAATACCATCATGTCCTTTGAAAGCGGCATAATTTACCACACCGGTCATAACATGAGCAAACAGAATATAAAGCACGGTACAAATGAGTAAGGAAACAAGAATACCGATAGGCATGTTTCGTTTCGGATTTTTTGTTTCCTGGGCAGCCGTACTCACCGCATCGAAGCCGATAAATGCAAAAAACACAACCGCTGCAGCCCGGATAATTCCGCTAAAACCGTATTCGCCAAACTTACCGGTATTGGAAGGAATATAGGGTCTATAATTTGCCGTATGAATATAGCTCCAACCCAACACAATAAATACCAGCACCACAGCAATCTTAAGGATAACAATGAATAGATTCACCTTCGAGCTGCCTTCCGTGCCCCGGATAAGCAATAGACTGGCCAGTGCCACGATGAAAGCTGCCGGAAGATTCAGGATACCACCATCCCAGGGACATAACACCAGTTTCTGCGGCAGATTGATGCCAAAGCCTTCGAGAAATTTTACGAAATACCGACTCCAGCTAATACTGACAGTTGCTGCCGCGATAGCATATTCCAACACCAAATCCCATCCAATAATCCAGGCTACAAATTCACCCATGGTGGCATACGAGTAAGTATAGGCACTCCCTGCAACCGGAATCATAGAGGCAAACTCAGCATAACACAATCCGGCAAAACAACAACCCAATGCCGCAATGACAAACGAAACAGTGATGGCAGGACCGGCCTGATAAGCAGCAGCACCACCGGTAATGGAAAACAACCCGGCACCAATGATAGCTCCTATGCCTAAGGCAATAAGTTTTGTTCCACCCAGGGATTTTTTCAAAGAAAGAGTATCCGTGGCATTTGCTTCCACCAATAAACTTTCAATTGATTTTTTTATAAATAAACTCATTTAAAATAATTTTTTATTCAACTAACAAAGAGATCTGAGTAACTGCAACAATTTAACCCGCTTTAGCAAATTGTTGACTGATTTTCTTTTAGCCAACCCGCTAACGAAAGAGCATATGAACTTTATAACAGAATCTCTTTGGCTTTTTTTGAGGATGTTATTTATTGTTTAGGTCAATGGGCTTACCCCAACATTGAAAGGATATGATTTTTTCGGTATACGTTTTTTATATCACAGGGTCTAAATTCCGTGTTACTCTTCATTTTCGCAATCAGGTCAACCCTTCGGGTTTAAAGGCATCGATATACTTGCAAATCAATACTATGCCGGAAAACACGTCAATTTAAAACATAAGATACTAATTGCGTCTTATCAACGTATTGTAATGATAGACCAATTTAAAATTTTTATCAAAGACATAAGATATAAGACTATCCACCTCAGAACATCCGCAGCAATCCAGATAGCAGTATTTCAGATCAACTGAAATGAGTTTAGTTGAATTGATATTAATCGGCTGAATTGTATCTAATGAATATTCAGGCACTTCACAGACCGGCTGATAGAATTTTGTATCAAAGAGCACTTTAAACTTAGAACCGGAACGCTTGTTATAGATTATTAATCTCGTAGACTCTGAGCCTACTTCATTCGGGTTATTTTGATGCTTATAATTTGCACGCTGTTTAATCATGAATTTTAAAGAATAAACAGAATGTCCGTTAATCTCTGTTTTCCTTTCAGAATCAATCGTTAAAAACTTATTTTTTGCTACGAGAGCCGTATCATTAGCCAGATCGTAGAAACCAGAGTCAGCTTTAATGTCAGATAATATATATTTCTTCAAAATATGGTTTCTGAAATCGCCAACAAATACATAGTTTCGTAAATTTTCACTATGACTTCCGCAATTAAAGGAAAAAATCATCAGGGAAAAGACAGAAAGAGAAACGAATTTTTTCATAAAATTTAGTTGAATCTTACAGTTTAATAAGGGGTTAATCCAAGTTCTTTCTATCCTAACATGTAAATATCAGTATTCCTGAAATAATTATTTTCTACGTGTTAACCGGTATTCTGTCAGCCATCAGTTACAGGTAACTTTAGCCGGTGATCTGCAAGAAAGGATAATGGCTTTAGCCGAATATCTATTATAATCCGGCTAAAGCCTTGTTTTGTAATGCCAATTCGCCCGTTTCAAAATAAGACGGAAATTGAATTGGTATTATAACTTACTTATATCCTGTTAGATATTCTGATTATCTTTTAAGTGTAATCAAAATTACATTATTGCTTGAGATACTGGTTGAACCATCCGGTAATTTCAGCCAGGCGTTTAATCCGGTTCAGTGGTTTACCCGAACGGGATAGTTCATGATTTTCTCCTTTGAACAGGACTAAACGAGATGGTATTTCGAAATACTGGAGCGCATAATACATTTGCAACCCTTCCGTTTGAAAACAACGATAGTCTTCGTCACTATGCAGAAAAAGCGTTGGCGTTTTAACCCGGTCAGCATATTTCAACGGAGAGCTGTCCCATAATAACTGACTGTTTTTCCAGGCATCCGTTCCCAAATAAGTATACGTATACGTATGCCCTATATCGCTTGTATTGCTATGAGTCAGCCAGGAAGAGATACTCCGTAATGATGCGGCCGCTTTAAAACGGTTTGTATGCCCTATTATCCAGTTAGTCATAAAACCGCCGTAGGAACCACCTACAACTCCTAACCGGTTTCCATCAATATAGGTTGCTTTATGCAAGGCGCTATCAACAAAAGTCATAATATCCCTGTAATCGACACCACCGACTTTTCCACGGATATCGGCAAATTGAGATCCACGTCCATCACTTCCCCTCGGATTGGTAAACAATACGGCATAACCCTGATTTGCCCAATATTGCATTTCATGAAAGAAAACAGTTCCGTAAGTACTTTTCGGACCACCATGGATATCAACTATAGCCGGATATTTCTTCCCTTTTTCGTAATTTGCAGGAGGCAAAATATATCCATTCAGCACCAGTCCTTCTTCATTTGTGAAATTGATTTCGATGGGCTTAACCACGTTGTACTCATCGAACAACGGTTTATTGATCGAAGTCAACGGAGTTGCAGTTCCCTTTTTATCAATAAAATAGATTTCACTTCCCTGCTGTTCGACCAATGCAACAGCCAGGAATCCATCTTTATAAGGGATATATTCCTGTAAGGTGATGTTTCCTTTCGTGAGGAAAGTCGCCTTACCATCCTTATAGGCAATATGTATCAAAGGAGCCTGATCAACATTGGTTGTTATGTAGCGGATACCTTCTTTGTCGAAAGTTATTTTTGATCTTCCGCCTCCCCCAATGTCCGAACCTACGCTGTTTCCTAAACCGTATACTGAACCGTCATAAATCTCTGTGAGTTTTCCTGTTCGCAAATACAAACGATAGAAACCGACATTTTCAATCTTATCGTGTTCCTGACTGCGGTTGATAGTCAAAACGATCTCATCATTATTCAAGAATTGGACACCTCCGTAAGAAGCTTTGTCAAACAACGGCCATACTTTTTTCTCCAATGTTTCAACATTTAATATTACCAACTGATTTCCTTCCGGGGCTTTACCATAAAAGGGCGCTTTAGTTGTATATACCAATGTTTTCTTGTCTGGACTTAGCTCAGGCGAAGAAGCACTTTCAAGAGTATCTGACAACGATTTAATTTTTCCCTGACTATAATAGTACAGATGCGTACGCAGTCCGCTAACATCTCCCCGGCCATTCGACCAGAAAGGAAGTTCATCGAAAACACGGTAGCCCTTATTTTCTTCTTTCTTTTTCAGGGCAGCCAGCCGGTTACCTTTGCTTTCTTTCAACAAAAGTTCAAAATGATGATCGTAAGAAGATGTATAGAAAAAATGCTCTTTGTCTATCCATTCAACTTGCCCGACATGGAGAGGCAAACGTAACCATTCGTTTGCCTCTCCATAACCGGAGCTTAATTTTTGAAAGACAGTTAATGCTTCTCCCTTTCTAATACTCTCCCGATCTTTTTCTTCACGAACAGATTGAAAGACAATTCCTCCATCCTGAAAAAAATAATCGGAAACATCTTTCGCTAATCTGACTGGTTTACCATCAATAAGCTGATATAATGCCGAGGAATAACTATTATTTTCCTTATCTGCCTGACTGATGGTGAAAAAGATAGTACCATCATGTACTTTAAGATTGGCAATGCTCTTCACGTTGGTAAAGAAATCTATACCTATAGGCTTTTTGTCAACATGTTGTGCTGAAGCCGACAAACCTGTCAGAACTAACGAAAGTATGAATACAGAATATTTTTTAATCATAAACTGATAATTAAAAATTTCCTATTCTTTATATTGATAAACATATTGCGGATGCAAGCGATATTTATCAGGATTGCTGCGTACTATCCGTCCTTTAATTTTCTGTTCGCTGATAAGCAAATTATATATCGGGCAAATTGCTTCTACAGAATCGCGTAAAGCCACAATATCTTTGTATGGTTGAGGTGACCGGACATGCAACGTATAATGAATATCGTGCAAATTAAACGGTACATTTTCAAAACCCGGACGACCGGCACGCAAGTCGAACGTACCTTCAACACTAACCCCCAATGAATCGAGTACCACATTTTGCGAAGCAGCCTGTATCTCGGTAATGTGTGTAATACAACTTGTTAATACAGCTAACTGATGTTCATGGGCACTTGGTCCGAGGTCGTTACCTGCTAAATAGGCCGGATTATCATGTAATAAGTTGAAATACCGGACATGCAGACGACGCGCACCAGTGGCCGGATCAACCTCTACATGCAGAACATCGAGTTGCGGTTTCTTTTCTGCAATCCTTTCAGGGTTGGCTTTTTCACTATGAACTTTGCTGCGTTCATTACGCCACAGGACTGCTGCACGTTTATATTTTAGATATTCACGCAATCCGGGTTGATAAGGCGCTACAGCAACTAAGTCCTTGGGAGTCTGTACATAGTCAATATCTGCTTTAATAACTTGTTTGTTTGAAACCAGATTAAAGCTGGGAGAATATTTTTCTGTCAACAGACGTAACTCTTCCAATTGTTCATCGGAAGCAGACGATTTCACATAAATTGTGTAGAATAAGTTATGAGGATACACAATATGTTTCTTAGGCCTGACCGAATCGGGAAGACTGGTAATAGACACGCCGAGCGAATCGAGAGGAACACCTTTCAATGCGGCCTGACTGAGATATGTATCGGCAATATCACTGGCTAAGACGGTAAGCGCCGATTCCGGCGAGCCCGGGCCAAGGCTGTAACCCGCAAAAGAATAATCACTATCGCTGATAATCTGATGTCCCCGGATTCTGATACGACGAACTCCCGACCGTTGCTCGGCAGTTGTACGGGCTGTCAAAACCAATGGTTTTATTTGATCGGTAGGTGTTTTCTGCAATTGCAATAGGGCATCACGTCTCAGAGACAAAAAATCATTGAGCGTCCGTCCCTTCACGGCAGTTTGTGAAGATCCGTTTTTAATTATCGGATTAGGAGCATCGGCAGTTTGAGCCTGTAAATTTGAGATGAATACGCTTGTTGCCAGAAAAAAACAACAGGCTAAGAATTCTTTAAGGTTTACCTTAAATGATTTTTCCTGCTTTACAACCGGTTTAAATGTTTGTTTCATAATGATTTGTTTATTAAATATATTGATTGTTTGTATTGATTATTCAAGTCCGGCATAAGGGTTTGAACCTGTTTTTGCTTCGTTATAGCCATCGTAGCCCCAGTTTTGCCATAACCCTACCGGATTAATATCACGTTGAGATTGCGGTATCGGGAAACGGTAATTTTTAAGCGAAACAGTTTGTTTTTTGTAGGTAGGATCAACGCCGGAGTCTTTCAATGTTTTTACATAAATTTTCCAACGTATCAAATCCAGCCTGCGATTTTGTTCATAAGTAAGCTCAAAGACACGCTCTTGTTGTATTTTGCTCTTGAAGCCTTCATAATCCAAACCTTGTGGAAGATCGTCCGACGAAGGATCTGTTACCGGGAAATGACTAAAAGCCCTGCGGCGTACCTCATTAATGGCTTCATATGCTTCTGCAGTCGGGGCTCCATTGTATTCATTTATTGCTTCCGCCTTTAATAACAGTACTTCTGCATACCGGAGTATTGACCGGTTAATGTTCCGATTACTTGCTGAGCTTAGCGGATTAGCGGCATCAATGTATTTACGGTACCGAGGGAGAGTAAAAGTAAAGACAGAACTGGTTGCCGGATTATATAGCTGTTTGGCGTAAGTACCGGCTTTGCGTTGGTCTCTGTCATCAAAAGCATCAAAATATTTTATATCCGAAACCACAACATGAGGGAGTGCATTACTAAACCCGGAAGCAAACGCGCAATGCGCCAAATGGTCTCCACCACTACCATCAGCTACCTGCCCAAGTGTGTGCTGTGTGGAAAAGATACTTTCTTTCCCGTTCTTATTGCTACTAGCCCAGTTATCCAGGAAGTTTTCCTCCAACGAATAACCTTTAACATTATTGGCTGCATCAATAGATTTCTTGAATTTGTCTTTTTGCGCTGTGGAGCCTCCTGTATTGGAAGTTTGTCCCCAAACCAGGTAAACTTTCGACAACAAAGCGTAAGCAGCTCCCTTGCTTGCCCTCCCTTTGTCAACCGAAGCATAGCTGCCGGCATCCGGCAAATTGCTGGCTGCGCTTCCCAAATCGGAAACTATTTGGGCATAGACATCATCAACAGCAGCACGAGTGGTATTCGTACCATTGACATTATGCAAAACCAAAGGTACTTCTCCCCAGAACTGGACTGCATAGAAGTAGTAATAAGCCCTTAAAAACTTAGCTTCGCCAATCAATCTCGTTTTTAATGATTCCGTAATAGCGCTTGAAGCACCAACTTTATCTACTACATCATTGGCACTGGCAATACCCTTGTACAAAGCGGTCCAGACAGAAGTCACATAACTATTGGTAGGATCCCATTGCAGTACGCCCAGAAGATATCCACCGCCATTGGGGTTATCGCCGGATATGGTCAACTCGCTGGTCAGGTCGATCATATAAGCCAATGAAGTGCTTATTCCGGTATTGGGTACATAAACTCCGTTAGTCAACGCAATGGCATCACCATCCGTCGCCGGAAAATTTCCTTCCATTAGTTGACCTACAGGAACAACATTCAGGCTGTCGCTGCACGAAATAAGCACGACAGATAAAACTAAAATATATAATAGTCTTTTCATCTCAATTATGTTTTTAATTAAATATTTGTACAGGTTGAATTAGTAAGCAATATTCACCCCAAAAGTGAAAGTCTTTGCGGAAGGATAAGCTCCCGAATCAATGCCACTCGAAACTTCCGGATCATATCCGGTATACTTCGTCAAGGTCAACAAATTTTGTCCGGTAACAAAGACCTTGAATTTCGTGGATGTTGCTTTATCGATTCTTACAGGAAGTAAATAGCTCAGGGTGATATTTTTCAGTCTCAAGAAGGATGCATCTTCTATATAGCGGCTATCCAACCAGGTTGATGATGTTACAGATGCTTTCGGGATAGTAGTTGATGGGTTATCAGGTGTCCATCTGTTGACAAGAGTAGCAAGAACATTATAGTCTAAAGAAGGAGATTCCTGGCTTTGACGGAGCGAATTATACAGTTTGTTGCCATGAGTCCCCTGCAGCGAGGCAAACAGGCTGAAGGATTTATATCTCAACGTTGTAGAAAATCCATACGTAAAATCCGGCTGGGTCGATCCTAAAACTACCCGATCCAAATCTTGTGTTACATTTCCATCCTTATTTTGATCTACATATTTTACATCCCCCGGTTCAACAGTAGTTTTCCAGCTGGGTTTTGGAACTTTTGTAAGATTATCCTTCGTCTGGACTATTCCATCGAAAACAACACCATAAAAAGTGCCTAATGCTTGTCCCTTTTCTATAATGGTATTTCCATTAATGATGGAAGTCAGGTTACCCAAACTGGTTACTTCATTGATATTTTTGGCTATATTGGCCGATACATTCCAACTGAAAGCTTTCGTTTCAATAATACCTCCTGTTACAGAGAACTCAAGACCTTTATTGGTTAAGCTTCCCACATTTTCAAGTGCACTACTGAGCCCTGTCGTAACTTCAACAGGTACGTTAAGTAATAAGTCCGTTGTTTTCTTATAATAAGCATCTGCGACAAACCCCAGTCTGTAATTGAAAAGATTTAAATCAAGTCCCAGATTATATTGTGAAGTTTGTTCCCACTTCAAATTAGGATTTGCAGCGTTGCTTGCTGCATAAGCCGTCACTAGTGTATTATTGAACGAATAGTTCTGAGTAGTGGAGTATGCCGAATAATACTGATAGTCCCCTATTTCCTGATTACCAACCGTTCCAAAGCTTGCCCTCAACTTTAAATCATTGATTGCTTTAATGCTTTTGAGAAAACTCTCTTCATTAATATTCCAGGATAAACCTACGGAAGGGAAGTATCCCCACTTATGGTTTTGTGCAAAGCGGGAAGAACCATCGGCCCTTAATGTAGCAGTAAGATTGTACCGTCTCAAATAGGAGTAGTTTAATCTTCCTAAGACAGAGTTTAAGATTGATTCGGCACCACCCGATGTTGGAGCAAGGAATGTAGAACCTCCTTGCAAATTATGATAAGTAAGTTGCTCGTTTGAAAAATTGCTCGATGCGGCAGTAGAATATTCTATATTGGTTGTTTGAGTGGTATATCCGGCCAGCACATCGAAATAATGATCTTCATTTACCTTTTTCGTATAATTCAGGGTATATTCTGCCTGCCATGAATCGCTTCTTTTATTACCGACACTTCCATATCCTTTGGCAAGAAACCCGGCTGCAGACGATGATGGTGCGTAGTAATTTTGCGTGGTATTACTCAAATTTGTTCCGACACTTATTTTTGCGACCAGGGATGGTATGATAGTATATTTAGCATAAAAATTCCCAATTACCGAATTATTTTTTGTTTCGGAGACGTCATTAGCCAAATCGGATATGGCATTTACCGTTTTATCACCAAGCCTTAAATCGCCCTTTTCAAATAGGTTTTTATAATTAAAATTGCCATCTTCATTGTATATCGGAACAACTTGCGGAATTCGCAATACATAATCAAGAGAATTGGAAACCCCGTTCGTGTAGAGTCCGGTATAACTGCTCAACCCGTTTTGATCCAGGTTACTTGCCGTAACATTTAATCCGACTATAAAATTCTTAGACAGATTCCTGTCAAAATTAAACCTGCCATTATAGCGTTTAAAGTTTGTATTTAGCAAGATACCATCCTGATTAGTGTAACTTCCAGACAAGAAGTATCTTGTTTTTTCGTCTCCACCACTGATCGATAATTGGTGGTTTTGCGTCAACGCATTACGCAGAGCTGCACTTTGCCAATCGGTTCCTTCTCCCAACTGAGCTACTTTAGATGCGGTTAAGCCACTTTCGCTGATATTCTGGGCACTTGCCAATTCCAGATAAAGTTGTCCCCACTCTTTGGCATTCATCAAATCCAACTTCTTACTTACCTGTTGCGAACCTATGGAATATTGGTATTCAACATTATTCTTTCCTTTTTTCCCGCTTTTAGTAGTAATGATAATGACTCCATTAGCTCCGCGCGAACCATAGATAGCCGAAGCTGACACATCTTTCAAGACTTCAATGGATTCAATATCATTCGGATTGATTGCAGCCAGCGGGTTTAATGCTCCCCCGGCCCGGCTGATTCCTATCTGAGTAGACGAATTATCATTATACACAATAATCCCATCAATTACATACAGTGGTTCATTACCTGCATTAATCGAATTTCCGCCTCGAATACGAATACTGGAAGTCGCTCCCGGTTGACCTGAACTTTCCGAAACATTCAGCCCCGGTACGGCACCTCCCAGGAGATTGTCAAAAGAAGTTGATAACTGCGACAACGATGATTTTGGAACAGTCGAAATAGCCCCGGTAAGTTCTTTGCGCTTTTGAGTTCCATATCCGACAACAACTACTTCATTCAATTTATTCTGATTTTCATCTAAATAAATTGTAATAGGTCCGGCCTCATAAACATCGATTTCCTGGCTTTTATAACCAATGGTAGATACATCTAAAGTAACCGGTAGCGATTTTACTTTTAACCGGAAATCCCCAGTTGCATCCGAAACAGTTCCGGTCTGTTGGCCTTTAAGTTTGATGGTTGCCCCTATAACAGTAGCTTTCGAATTCTCTTCGAGAATTTTCCCTCGAATCTCGACTTGTTGAGCATAAGTCGCCGTAGAGATGAAAACGGCAAACAGGAACAAGACTCCTAATTTGCATACGAGAAACTTAGGAAACCTTTTGGGGTTTCCGGAAATTAATAGTAGTTTTGCCATACAATTTTTTAATTGTAGCGGGTGTCCCCTTGATCAGTTTGCCGACGGAAATGGGGGGATACTCGCTTTTGTTTATAATTAGTAATTAAAATAGATTCTTTATTTTAGCGATAAGAATCTCCCGTTCAGTTGATTGGCTTGCTCTGCCAGAAATTGCTTATCTAAATGGAGAAATCCTTCCGCATGATTAAATTTCTGACCATCGGTCAATACCCATTTCAAAAAATCAGCCACTTCCTTACGGGATGTCTGTTGGGAGTAAATAAATCCGATTTTTTCCACCGGAATGGTTTCAACACGATTCCTTTCCAACACCTCAATCACATTATCCAGATTTCCCGTTAAGAGTTCCTTTGTGTCCTTCTTCAATTCGAGTGGTAATAATGCTATTCCATCTTTTAATTTCCGTGAATTGGTATCGTATAAGTAACCCAGGCTATTATAAGCCAAGCCGGTGGTATCTCTCTTTATTGCCGAGAGCAAATAGATATCATCACCCAACACTTTTTTCCCTCTGATTTCGGAAGACTGGTGACTAAAGTATCCGGCTAAGGCTTTTGATGTGCAAGCCTGATTGTCACGGGCATAAATGGTTGCAACAAATTTTTGTTTTTCTTTTATCGCCGGATCATCATCGTAACTGGTTACTTCAAAGAAAAGTTTATCAATCTCCTTTTTGTTTAACCCTTTCTTCCTTGCTGCCGGCAAGATCGGGTTATTTGTGTTGGTTACAGGGAGCAAGGCATACTGTCCGGCATATAATATCTCCTGATTATCTGTCATCTCATCTTTTGTCGGTTGATGTGCTATGACATTTAAATCAACATGCTGTGCGGTTGCAGCTTTGGAAGCTAGTTTTACATTAGCATTCGGGTAGATCTTTGTATACTCTTCAATCCATCTCTCGATTAATGGATAGGTAAATTTAGTACCACTGATTATCACCGGTTCGGTCGCTTTGTTTTCTGCAGCAAATGCTGTTGAAGAAACAAACAAGGCAAAAAGCAATTGATAAAAATAAGTTGGTTTCATACTCTTTTTTATTAAAATAAATATATTAATTCATCTATCAGGTCAACATGACCCAATAAAGTAATTGTAAAATTAGAATGTTTGATTGAAAGTGATTTGTTCTCGTATACTGCAAAAGGGTGTGGAACGAGAATTAAAGGCGAAAAGAGGAATCAATCACGACATGTGGCAACACATTCGCATAGAGATGGAAGAAGACGAGAATAATACGGGAGAGAATGTAATTTTGGATAAAGAAAACTGAGGGTTTTCATCTAAATGAATGCTCGTAAGTTGATTCCGCGAATCAGATAAGACATCCTGAGTAATGTAATAAATACCTTTTTTCATACTAAACCTTTTTTTGTATATCGCATTTAAGATATCTGAACTTCTTGTAAAGATTATTTTCTTTTTTACGTTACAAAAGTAATAGGAGTAGTCTATAACCAAAATACCGTTTGCAGGGTATTTATGTACCCTATTTATGGTATTATTCTATTAACAACTGTTATTTTCTATGACTAGTAGCGGAAACAATATAAATATCGTATAATTACTATTTAAAGTTTCGCCGTAAAATAAGTTATTGAAAATAAACGACCAAGAATTATCAAAAAGAGCGGAACTTGTAATTAATTTACTATTTAAGAGATGGTTGGTTCCGAAGCCGTCAAATCGCCAAAACCCTGCTTCTATGGAAACAAAATTAGCACCTTATGTTGGGTTGTTTTGATAATTACCATCCTGTCAGAACCGATAGTTGCATCGTAGGATTATAAACAGGATGGAGACCTGAATTTCGCCCCTGTCATCCGAAGCGCGATAAAGCGATACACCGGCAACTATACAGGCTACCTACCTCCTATCTACCTCCTATCTACCTCCCGGAAAAGAGATTATAAAAAAGTTCCTAAAAAGATTGGAAAAAGATTGGAAACACATAGACAATACATAGTTAATATATATCTATGTAAATATGTTTTAACTAAGTATCATATATGTATTATATATGTTTTATATATGTATTATATCATGCTACTTCCAATAGGTTCCCAGGAGGTTCTGCACAGCCTGGTAGGAGAAAGGACCTCTGCCAAACAACGGGAGAGCTGTGTAGGGAACACACAACGGCTTCTGTTGGAATTTTCCTTGTGGCAACGGTTGAATATCGTTATCTTTGAATGAATCAATCTTCTTTTGGAGCTATGTGAAACAGACATTGATGAATTAATGGAACGAATTATCAACAACGAGCAATATAAAAGACGACACAATGTCATGTTGATAAAAAAAGCAGAACAAGAGAATAGCTAAAAAATAACGATTTAACTTTATAAATTATACGACGTAACGTCTTTCTTATAAGGGGAATGAATGAAGAAATAAACAGAAGCTTATCACCAGGTTCTATTGATTTTAAACTCCTACAAAACTTTAGTTACTATGACATCTATATAAAATATTCGGGCTGAATGCCTTGATTTATTTTCAATTCCATAAATATATTGCAACGTTTATGAATACTTTGTTTCTGATCTGTTCCGGTTAAAGGCACTTCTTCAAAACCCAGCTTTCGATATAACGAAATGGAAGCTGCCATTTTTTTATTCCCTTCGAGCACTACACGCGTAAAGCCCCGTTCACGAGCTTTCACAATTAGGGCTAATCCAAGCATATGACCAATCCCGCGACCTCTGGCCTTTACATCAACAGCCATTTTAGCCAGTTCACAGGTAAAAATATCCCGGACTATCAAAGCACAGGTGCCTACAGGTTCACTATTTAAAAGAGCTATGAAAACATTTCCGCCTTTATCCAGAATGTATTTCTGAGGATCGCTCAATTCCTTTATATCGGAGTTTTCTAAGCAAAATTGTGTTGAAATCCATTCTTCATTTATCCGCTTGAAGTCCTTGGCATAAGCCATGGAAGTACTTCTTATAATTATTTCTACACTCATAGTTTCGTTTATTCATAATTATCCTAATTCCTTTATCATCCATATCGTACAAGCAGTATGTCCGGAGTTTCCCAGCGGTTTGTTTAATGCCTTGAACCCCGCTTTTGCGTACATACCGATTGCTTTATCTAATTCTGGAAAACTTTCCAAATAGATCTGTCTATAACCAAGTTCCTTCGCTTTATTCAGGCTTGCCTCCAACAGCCTTTTCCCTATCCCTTTGCCTCTGGATTCAGGTGATAAATAGAACTTCACCAATTCAGCGCAACTTTCAGTCAGACCATCAGTGGGATAAATTCCACAACCTCCCATCAACTGTTCAGCTTTCTCTGCAACAAAATAAGCTGACTGATCATTCTGAAATAGTTCAAACAAATTATCTGTTGCGGGATCGGTATAAACAGTACCGGGTTGATCAATGTTGAATTCACGAAAGACAGTTCTGATTAATTCCGCCAGTAATGGGTTATCATTTTTTTTAATATTTCTGATTATTATTCCCATATAACTCACTTTATCATCTTATATCTGATAGTTATAAAAAAAATCTTCTATTTGCCCGACTACTTTTGCATCACCCCCACAATATTTTTTTAAATGATTATCCGCAAAGCGACCTGCTCAAAAAAAAAGCATATAAAATTTACGGATATTTAGATTATATTAGGTCATAACATATTGTATATTTCATTGATATTCATTATATTTACGGTATAACAACCGCTAAATAAAAGTATAATGAATCTACTAAATTTTATTCAAAAC